>JAPOZO010000035.1 GCA_026706025.1 Candidatus Poribacteria bacterium | reverse complement strand
TTATATCTACAGTTGCTAAAACGCCTCCAAAAATCGCTAAATTGACACCTATGGTTATCTTTAATCTTAACAGGACTTACACAAACGCCAGTGTCATGTATGAAAACGGCAAATCTCCGCTGTTTATCTCTTGCCTGTCCAGCCGACCGAACCAAGCATACATCTTATTCATTTACTCATCAAATAAAATCTTCTGCTGCATATGCTTCCCTGTCCACGGATTTGCCAGCGAGGGGAGTGTCAATATCCGATCCCATCGCTCGTCATTTCGATAGTATTCCTCAATAGAGAAACACTGTATAGGGGCGTAAGTGGTTTCGCCCATCTTTATAGGGCCTAAGGTATGTTTCCAATTGCGTTGTGCAGTTTGCGCATCGAGTGTGATTAGGATGCCCATCGCGGCGTTCTCGTTTCGGATACTCGCGTGAAGTCTATCAAACTTCGCCTTCTGTGAGCCGGAGGCACCTGTGACCTGAACGATAATCGCTTTGCGATCCATGTTATCTGGCGGGTTAAGGAACACCCCAAACCCGTCAATACCATCATCGCCAACTTTCTGTGGGTTGGATGCCAAACCGTCTATGAGTGAGATCGCCCAGTCTTGGAACTTGAACGGAACGGTTTTGGCAAGTTGACGGGCGGTGTCCATATCAACAGGCACCCCTTCGATTGGAAGTGGTGTTATACCGTTAGGGGCAAGGCGGTAACGGTTTATCAAACGGAGTGCGAAGGGCAGGATGTCTATACCGATAACATCCCGTCCGTTTTTCGCAGCAGCTTCTATGGTCGTGCCACAACCCGCGAAAGGGTCAAGCACAAGATCACCCGGATTAGAGGACGCTTTGATGATGCGTTCGTAGAGGGCAAGTGGCTTTTGAGTTGGGTAATCAAGACGTTCTTTTGCCATTGCGTTTAGTGCAGGCATTATAATGACATCATCAGGGGTTTTACCTTTTGGCATTTCTTGTCCAGTCTGTCCACCTTTGGTATAACGCCATTCTGTCATTCCACTTTCAAATGGAACAAGAATATCGTCACGGTTAAAAACATAGTTTTCAGGCGTTTTAGAATACCAGAGGATCGCGTCATGTGCCTTAGCAAGTCGTTTTTTTCCACGAGAAGCGTTTTTGTAGTACCAAATCACCTCATTTTGGAAATTCTTTTCACCGAAGATAGTGTCCATTATGAGTTTGAGGTAGTGGCTGGCGTAGGGGTCGCAGTGTAGGTAGATGCTTCCTTTATTCTTGAGTATCCGGTGCATCATAAAGAGGCGTTCTGCCATGTAGGAGGTGTACGATAACATCTTACTCCGCGGAATGAATCCTTCAAACCCAGCAATCACCTTGGACGCGGGGTTAGCAACTGCGTTCTTGACGCGTTCAACGCGTTCCGCAGACGTATCATCCCAGAGCCAGACATCATCAAATGCTTTGATTTGTGGGTCGATACGGAGTCCTGAATCTTTGAAAACCTTGTTATATTTTTCGTTGGAGTTGAACGGCGGATCGAGGCAGATCAGGTCGATATAGCTGTCGGGAAAGCCTGCCATAATATCAAGGCAATCGCCGTAATAGAGCGTGTTTGCAAATGGAGTGTTCATAGTCCTCTCACAGACTGCAACATGAGAGTAAAGGGATACCCTCTTCTCTGGGTCTAAAAAAATGACAGGACTATAGGGATGGGTGCGCTGATAGGCGCGCGAGGGAATAGAAAGGAATTCGGCAACCTTCCCTATAGGGTGCTGGTTTCCATTAATAATCTCACACGCAAAGCGTGTGTTGTGATACAATAGAAACCAGCGCTGTCATACCGAGTCTATGGCAGTGCTGAAGCGTCGCGGGTATTGGTACTACCTGCGGCGCACCTAATGAATTAGGAAGCTGCCCTGACGTAACCCACGCGAGACCGTGAATTTTCTTAACGTCAGATATATTTTAACACCTATACAAAATATGTGCAACAAAAAATAAATTAATGTCCGAATATGTATGTTTTGCCTGACGCAACGCCAAAAAATGCATCAATCCATAACATAAACCTACCAAATTAGTTTTGGCGTTCTATTTTCAACGATCCCCAGCGCGTTGGGAGTTTTCCTTTTGCTGTGACGGCACGAAAACCGGTATCAAAGACTTCAACGGTTGGAGAAAATTCCCTATCTTCTGTGGTGCCACCAAAGGCATAAATCTTGCCGTTGACTGCCACCATAGAAAATGGCGATAGGGTGGGGGCAGTAGGCGTAGAAGTCAAACGCCATCTCTTTGTAGCCGGGTCATACACTTCAGTACTCGTAAGTCGCTCACCTCGGACACCGTGCGCTCCCACAGCGGAGCCGCCAATGAGATAGATTTTATTCGCAATAACAACCATTCCAAAGCCCCTCCTCAGATTTGGCATGTCAGGTCTCTTCGTCCACCGATTGACTCTCGGCTCATAGACCTCAATCGTTCCAAGAGCAGGACCTCCCGCACCGACTTGCGGCCAGCCATTCCCGCCGATGGCGTAAATAGTATCATCAATAATTGCTGTTGCAAAGCCATCACGTCTTGTCGGCATGTCCGCCCGCTTTGCCCATGTATCACTAACAGGGTCATAGACTTCTACGAGATCAATGCGTCCTTGCAGCCCAGGTTTCTTCTCCTTTGGATCCAGAACCCCACCAATAGCATAGATTTTGCCAGCGACTGCACCAATGCCGAACTGCATACGGGAAACCGGCAAGTCCTGCTTCCTGACCCACGTGTCGGTTTGTGGATCGTACATCTCAACGGCTTTCAGAAATTTGAAATTCTTACCATGGTTGTCTTTCCCGGCGTATCCTGCCATAACATAGATTTTGCCATCAACAACAGCGGTCTCAGTGCCTGCCCGGACAGTCGGCATGTTAGCGAGTCTTTGCCACGTGTTGGTTTCTGGGTCATACACCTCCACCAAGGACATCCCAAATGGACCCCGCCAAATACCAGGACCCGGATCACGCAAAACACCACGTGCATGTTCAAAGAGCGTCCCACCGATGAGATAAATTTTACCATCCACCACAGCGGTCGAAAAGCTTGTTCGATGCGTTGGCAGTTCAGAAATGACTTCCCATTTTGCAGCGGCAACGGTGCCTACCATTATAAATAGGGAAACTCCGAGAACCAATTGAAAAAGCATTCGTTGTAAACCACTATGCTGTTTGAACATTACGTGTCTCTCCGTATCAAGACGTGAGTTTGATAAATAATTGAAAGTTTTTGTACACAGAGAACCCCTTTGGTATAATGACACTTCCACTGACACCTCCAACGACCTTTCACGGAACTGGCTGCTCCGTCTTATGGAGACTTGATAAGCTTGATAAGGTTTCCTTTGCTATTTTTTCGTGAATCTGATACACTCTTAAAGAACCAGTTTAGGGTGGCACTGCAATGAACGGAGTTCTTCTCCGTTTCTGCCACCCTCTCACCATTGCAGGGGGATAAAACAAACTGGGACTGGAACACTTCATGAAAACGATACTCGTCCTCTCAATACTCTTTTCTGTGGTAGCTTTGCCCGCTCTTGGTGAGTTGACCGTTGAGGACATCGAGAAAATTGACGCAAAGATTAAAGAGTCCGAAGACCGTACACAAAAACACGTCACTCAACAAATAGAGCGCCTAAAAACACCAGTGGCATGGCTTATAGGTATCCTTGTCGCTGTGATAGCACTCATAGGTATTCCTTTAGTTGTTTTGACAATCATGATAGGCTGGCGAAGCGTCCAAGACAACGCACAAGCCAAGCAGATTGAAATACTTACACAGGAAATCGAAACGCTTAAGCGACAACGGGTGGTAAACCCCTAACAAACGTCAGACAGTGACATTTTTTATCAAAAGACGGGCATTGGGTTTTAGAACGCGGGCACATTCACCAATAACGCACGCCATTTCAGAGAAATATCCGCGAACCATCCTCGGAATCCCGTTATTATTTAAAGCACCAGATGCCTTCTCGTGATCAAGGTAGGTATATATTGTTTGTAGTAACTTTTGCTGATTGGCTGCTTCTATAAATCGGTAGTTCCTGATTGAGGTTCATTGTTTTCAGGTGTCATAAGCATCTTTACGTCTCGCCACCGGGGATATCTGGCCAGTTGTGTTCTGGTGAATACCCCAAATCGTCTTCTGCCTGCTGCCACGAAAAACGGGAATCGGTACGTCCAGCAACAGCATTATACGCCCCATACTTTACCGTCTCTGTCTCAATTGCGCGAGCGACACATTGCGCAACATCTCGCGGATCCACATAAACGAACCAAGGATCCGTTACAACATCAGGGGCTGCTGGACCGGGGTTTTGTCCATCGCCAGCGATAACCCCTGGACGGACATGAATTACATCTAATCCGTGTGCCTGATGGTATGCTGCGCCGATCCGCTCACCGAGGTACTTTGCGAGCGCATAGTAGAGATCACCCGGTCCGAACCGGAAATCGTCACCCACCTCATAAGGCAGTTTTGCACTCGGCGCAGGCGGACACGTCGATATACTTGATATGTTCACAAGCTTCCGTACACCTTGTCGGATGCAGGCTTCAGCAACATTCCATGTGCCTTTCACCATCACATCAGCAAATAGCGAAGCGGGTTTATCGGATCGTCCTCGGACCAAGGCAACAAGATGCACAACCGCATCCTGCGCTGCACACGCTGCTTCGATTTCGGAAGCGTTTGTCACATCCGCCTTGATAAAGGTCGTATTCTCAGGCACTTGATCCGGTTCAACGATGTCAGTCAGTGTCAGCTCATACGCGCCGTGCAACCGGTCAATAATAAATTGCGCTAAATATCCGCTTGCACCCGTAATCAAAATCTTTTCAATGGTTGCCATCAGTTTTCGTCCTCGTAAGATTTAGACAAACGGTGGGTTCTCATAGAGTGCTACATTGTAGCCGACAAAAAAGACATCTCCACTCTGGACTGTCGGTGCGCGCAGGCTACCGCTACGACCCAGGACGGCTTTCAGAATCGGTGCTTGTGTGTCATCAGACGGCACGAAAGTTTCCACGCGCTTCCCTTTCGCGACAACGATCTGCTCCGCACTGCCCATCAAATCCCATACTGCTGCAGCATCCATTCGTTCTTTTCGAGCGTCCGTACGGTTTTCTGCTTGTAAGTTATGTGTGTCAAGAAACTCTTGCACTTTTTTGCATGAGTTTCAGCTATTCCGAAAATAGATCCAATCCACCATTAGAGTTCCTCCACTTGGATAAATCTACCGGTGTCGCGACTCTGGACCGCGGCATCAATTAAGGCGAGTGTCTGCACGCCATCAGCAAAAGGTGAGCGGATGAGTGTCCTGTCGCCTGTTTCAATGGCGCGCAGCCACGCCTCGGTTTTGTCTAAGCCTAAACTGTTTTCGGAGACCGCTGG
Organism: Candidatus Poribacteria bacterium; assembly: GCA_026706025.1. Taxonomy (NCBI): domain Bacteria; phylum Candidatus Poribacteria; species Candidatus Poribacteria bacterium. The sequence goes on along the minus strand of JAPOZO010000035.1, from coordinate 98,203 downwards.
TTCATTAACAGTTTCACCGTTAAGGTACCCGCGAATAGTATTATCTGTCATGTGTGCGTGTAGTCGCAAATGCGGTCCGACGACTTCGACCTCAAAAGTAAATCCTTCGGTACCGCAGTGGTTCATGTGCGTTCCGAAAACGCCATTGTCCAACTGATAGGTCATCTGGATGGCGTTTTCTGCATCGAATTCCGTCCGTTCCAACGCCATATTTTTAATAGCCAATGCATGCGCCTGCACGGGTTTCGGGTTCCCCATAACAAACCGCGCACAATCCAAAACATGCACTGCTTGTTCCGGCAAGGGGCCGCCGCTGATCTCATACTGCAGGAACCATGGTGCCATACTGAAACTGAGGTAATAATTGACGGTGCAGACCGTTCGGACGAGGTGTACCGTCTCCGCGGCGATTAACGCCTTTAACCGCTCATAGAGCGGATGATAACGGAGTTGAAATCCCACGGCGGCGATGACATCCGCTTTCTCAATGGCTTCAAGACACTTTCTACCTTCAATCATATTCAGTGCAGGCGGTTTTTCGACCATCATAGAAATACCACGATCGCACGCCATCTGGATAGGTTCAAAGCGAATGGGGGGTGGTGTTGTGATCACGACCCCATCCATTTCTACATCGAAAAAAGCATCTAAATCGGTAGTAGCAAGTGCGCCGTCAGCATGCGTTGCGAGTTCACGCGCAGCCTCAAGTCGCACGTCATGCACAGCAACGACACCCGCGCCGTAACGGGTTATTGTCCCCTGATGATTTCTACCCATATTGCCAGCACCGATGATACCGATTGCTAACGGTTTTTGAGAGTTCATTGTGTTTTCAGATTGCCCCACGTCACCGTGAGTTTCCCTTTCGGTTCGACGGAAAAAATATTAAATTCCGGGGTCGTAACGAAAATATTATCGAATTGCGCGTGATGGGCGGCCGCGCCCCGATTACCGCCTCGCGCGTAGAAACCGATTTTACCCTTTTCGTATCTCTTCTCACTATCGCTCCATTCACCCACAAAGACAAGACTATTCCATTTCGCACCAACCTTACCGAGGTATGCCTTAAACTTGTAGTTCTTGCGCACTTCAAACTTGACGCGGTACCAAACATTCTGCCTACGTTTTTTTTCATCTGCAAAAGGCGTATTTTCGACGGACCAGTTGTTCTCAAGGTTTATATGCCATCCGATGTGTTGCGGTGAATACTTAGAACCAGCAGTTGAAATCTCGTGCATATAGAAGTATTTGTCGTTCCTCGCGTGGAAAACGAACCCCAACGAACCGCCGTTCTTTGCGTTGAAATCGGCGTAGTAGTCGAATTCTTCAGGGAAATCGGTAAGCGTCAACCCAGCACCACCGCCCCAAACGTCGAGCACTCTTCTATCAAGCACATCATGTCGGGTATCATTCTCCTTAAGTCCCCAACTCGCTTGCGGTGCCCATTGAGCGAGGTCGATTTCTTGACGCTCAAAATCGTCGTGAAATAAGATTTCTGCAGAAACCGTGCTAACACACAAAGCGAGTGTCAGGAAAATAAGTGTAAAAAAAATGGTATATCGCATTCAGTCTCCTTATTCGCGCTTGAGCTCACCCCATGTCAAAGACAGTTTCCCGCTTGGGGCAACAGGGAGCGGATGAGATCCCGGCGTAGTCACTACGATATTATCGAATTGGGCGCGTTCACCCCAGCCCCTTTAACATTTCCTATCATTGAGAAGCCAATCTTTCCCTGCGCGAACCCTTTTTTAACATCGGTCCATGTCCCTACGAAAATGAGTTCATTCGGGTCTGCACCAACTTCACCCAAGTATGCATAAAATTGCTGATTCGCCCGCACCTCAAACTTCACCCGGTACCAAACGTCCCGCTCCCGATTTTGTCTGTCTGCAAACGGAACGCTCCAAACTTGCCGAACTCTTTCGCGCACGAAGTGGCGCGCCCAACGGATATGTTGGGGTGAGTATTTAGCACCTTCCGTCGTGATTGATGCCGAGTAGTAGTTATAAATGCTGTTTGCCTGAATAAGGTTGAGCGGGTCCACTCGATCTTCTTGCGCGTGAAACACAAAACGTGCGACACTCCCGGGGCCGGTTCCCTCCATCGTCTTGAAATCGGCATAGTAATCAAATTCCTCTGGGAACTCAGCGATACTTAATCCGGCACCATGCCCCCAGATATCAAGCACTTTTTTGCCTAAAACCGCGTGCTGATCCGCGTTGTCGCTGAGCTTCCAACTCGGTAGAGGCATCCATTTCGTTTCATCAATGACCCGCTGACCAATCGCGTTTTTCGCCTCAAAGTCATCCTGAAACAGAATTTCAGCATAACCGATACTAACACACAGCGTCAGTATAACGATGAGAGTTATCTGCCAGATGAAGGTTTTCATGCAGGCATATCGCACTTTTTCTTTTCTACCTTATTTGTTGTAGGCGAGGTTTTAAACCTCGCCTACAGATAGCAATCCTACTCTGTTTTGATCTCTGCCCACGTTGTGGTAAGTTTCGCGTCCGGTTCAACAGCCATCGGATCACGTCCACCATAAATCTCGATTTCATCAACACGCGCGCCACCGTTCGCGCGAATATGGAGGCGCAACCACCGTGCTTCTACATCTTTGAAGGTGAACTCAGTTGTTTCGCTAATAGGGTCTCCCTTGTGCGTGTAAACCTTTGTCCATGTGTTCGCTTCAGAATCTGGATCCGCTTTGGTAGTCGCGACGAGAATATCAAAATCAGCGGTTGTCCGGTCTTGGAAATTTTGTGCATGATCGCTCGCGAAATAGATACGGTTCACATTCGCGACATCACCCATGTCAATCTGCGCCCACCCCGGCACCGGGCCGATGATCCAACTCCGACAGTTGTTGTAAAAACCGTCGTTGAGATATTCAATACAGTGTCTACGCGGACACCATCCCTCTAACTGCGAGGAAGCTTCCGCCTCCGCATCTTTGAGGAGTGCCAAGTTGGGTTCTTTATCACGAACTGTCGGCACGAATTCGGGTCCCGACGCTCCACCGGCATCACATGCATCCGTTGCTTCTGCAATGTCTTGTTCCTTGAATTCGTAACGTCCGAATTTTTCGGGCCCCTTATCTTCTTCATGGGCTGCGAAGACAACAGGTATGCTGATTAGCATCGCTATCATTGCAACCCACCCATATTTTGTCCATTTCATCGCGTATTTCTCCGTTTGTGTGTGAGGTAGTACTTGCCGTACATACTAACGCAAGTCCAAAATTATTGCAAGAAAACCGTGAGTTATACTCAGGACTATTTAGTTTTCGGTTTTTTTGTCCAATTTTGCCCGCTAGGCCCGATAGGTGTGGTTTGATGAAGTTTAAGAAAATATTTCGGTAATTCTATATTTTTTTCAGGACCGGTAGGGCGGTTTCCTAACCGCACCATAGGTGTCAATTTTAGAAAAAACCGTATCCTCCCGTAGGTGTTTTTGCTGGGGTGTTTCCTATAGGTTGAACGGATATTCCCAAAACCCTGAAAAATAACACAACACTCAGCCCGCACCAGAGATGCCACGTCAAACAGAAAACCGAGAGAAACCCAACACCTTTACCGTTTCGGGACACCTGAGGGTCTCAAGTTGGGTTTCACTGCGTTTTTGGATGTATAGGATGACAAGTTAGGTTTGAGGGTACTGACACACGGACATATACCTTTTCAATACCGTTCAACCCAACCTACGGGACTAAATTGACCCCAATGGTGCACTTTCCAAGCACATCATTGGCTGTAAAACCTACTACAAATAGCCCTAACTTCTGCTGAAATTAATTTGCACTCTTAACAGATTTATAGTATAATTTTTTAACAGTAAATCCCCTATTTTTTTCCAGCAAAATTCGGCTTCAAGTTCCATCAAAATAGGAGGCTCCAATGCAATCCCAAGACGTTATCGAACAGCAGTACCACGAAGCAGTAGAGGCACTTGTCGAAAAGGTTCAGAAAGATCCCTATGTCCTCGCAGCGATTGTTGCGGGTAGTTTTTCCTATGCCCAAGTATGGGAAAAATCGGACCTCGATGTCGAAATCATCGGCAAGGATGCCATCCGTCCGACACAATCTTTCTTCTCGCTCATTGAAAACGGCGTAAACATCCACGCCAGTATAACGCCGCGGAACGCTTTTAAGCAGAATATTGAGAGCGCGCAACAGGGGTCTTTCATGCACTCCTATTTCTCGCACAGCACGCTCCTCTTTTCCCATGATGCATCTATCCAAGAGTGGTATGATAAGAACGCAAACCGCGATAACATCGGTGAACGCGATAAACAGTTCCAACTGCTCAACGTCATCGCCAGCACGCTGCCGAGCCTTGTCTATACTGAAAAGCAGTTTTACGTGAATAAAGATTGCCTGATTTCCTTTCTATCGCTATTGGAAGTGGTGCAAGGATTAGCACGGATAGAAGTGCTTTTGAACGATGAAATTCCTGCAAGAGAGGTGATTCAACCTGCGCTCCGCTACAATCCTGATTTCTTTAACCGTGTCTATACAGACCTGATTAACTGCGAAAAGAGCGAGGCAGTTATTCAGGACGCGCTCAAGGCTGTCAACACCTACCTTGATGAACGGCAATTTATTTTCCAACCGGTTCTTGATTATCTCGCTGAGCAGAAAGCACCGCGCTCGATTACGGAATTGTATGCAGACTTAGGGCGCGGATTACATGATGATGGTGAAGGATCGCTCAATCTGGTGTGCCAATGGTTGGCATGGAAGGGGATTATCAGGCAAGTTTCGATGTCACTGAAACTCACGGCGAAGAGCCAAATTGCCGTTGAAGAACCCGCCTATTACTACGATGGCACTGTAGGAGCGAGCTCTGCTCGCGATAGCACTGTAGGAGCGAGTGTTTTTGATAGGGTGTTTCTTGTCGCTCGCGATGCTTCTCAATCGCGTTTGAAAGGGGATATCCACGCACAAATTCACCGCGCCGTCGAGAGTATATCGGACACACTCGAGCAGGATATGTACATCCTCGCGGCGATTCTCACCAGCAACCTTGCTGAAGACAATGTCTGGGAAAAAACCACTGTCCATATCACCCTGATTCTCCGTGACGGCACGAGGTTCAAACAGAAACAGTATCAATTAATTGAAGAAGGGGTCCCGATCCAGGTGCGACTCTATACCCGCAGTGCTTATAGAAAAATGTTAGAAGGAACGCTACAAGGCAGCACGCTCCATTCAATCCTCGCGGAGAGTCGTGTCCTTTTTTCCAAGGATAGTTTGCTTTCTGTAGATGGAGATGCTAATTTCACCATCGGAGACCCGTCCTGTCTACAAGTCGGTGAACGGGATAAGCACTCCCAACTTCTCAACGCCGCAGCTTTCGCAACAACCGTACTCGCGAAAGCCGAGAAATGGTTTCACCTCAAGCGGGATTTCGATTATACGTTTCTCTACCTAACATATATGGTCAGACAATTGGCATGTATTGAGGTGCTTATGCACGGTGAAACACCACGCAGGAAGGTTCTCTATCAAGCCCTTGATCACAATCCTGACTTTTTCAACGCTGTTTTCATAGATCTGTTGGACAAGCCAAAAGATGAAGTGATGCTTCGCGAGGCACTTGAACAGGTAGACACCTACTTGGAAGATAACCTACAGACGTTGTTTAAACCGCTGCTTGACTTTTTAGAGGAATCGGGCGAGGAACGCACAATAACCGACATCTATACGCATTTTGGAAGCCGTGGACTCGCATTTGAATTGGCGTGCGAATGGCTGGCGCAAAAGGGGATTATCGAACAATTCTCGGCACCTATCCGCTTAACAAAGGACAGTCGGACCTCCGTAGAGGAACCCGCATATTATTACGATGCGAATAACCCGTTTCTATTTGACCTGTAATAGTCCTTCTAAAAGTCTATATTACATTAACCGCACCGTCCACCCAGACCCGGTAGGTGCGGTGTTTTTGCTTGGGTGTTTCCCTCCTAACCGCACCGGGCATGATCAAAAACCTTGATGCTTTTAAGAGAAATTCAATCAGAATTGACATAATAGCATAGAACCTATGTAGAATATAAATCAGGAGTTCAACGAAAGCGTGCGGAACATCAAACCGACACATAAAGCGATACAAACCTTTTACACAGAACTTAAACAGTATGAAAAACTCGGTGCAACAAACGAAACCGAGGTCAGACTCGCCTTTGCAACACTCCTTCAACATTACGCCCGGCAAAACAATCTAACGCTTATCTGTGAAAAACCGCTCCGCACGCTGCAAGGGACAACAATTTATGTTGACGGTATGCTCACGGATAACAACTTCGGCTTGCCGCGCGGCTACTGGGAGGCGAAAGACCTCCACGACAATCTCGCGACATCGGTTAGGGAACCGCTCAGCGTTGGAGTGGGTGGTGGATCAGTATCGCGTGAAGACAGATAGACGCAGCGACATCGTAAACGATCCGAACCGTGCGGATGATGAGACCTACATCGTGGATCTGATTCGGAAGGTTATCAGTGTCAGTTTGGAGACGGTGCGGATTGTTGAGAAGTTGTCGGGGTTGGATATTGGGAGCGAGGCATAGCGTTTCTTCGTTCTTGTTTTTTGATAATTAATTTTTTCTATGGTATAATAACTGGGACCGACCATCTTAATGTAACTGAATCAAGGAGCGGACATTTCCTGAAAACACCTAATGGAGATCATTGGACGAAGAAAACTGGACAAATTTGCGCAGAGACATTCAACTGCCAGAAGTGCTCTTCAGCGATGGTATACATTGATGGAGGAAGGAACTTTTGAGTCTTTTGTAGATTTGCGTGAAACGTTTCCTCAAGCAGACCCGGTGCCAATAAAGGCAGGTGAAAACACAACTTTGACAGTCTTCAACATTGGTAGAAACGTACGTCTTATCACATTTGTTGAATATACAGATCAGACAGTTTCTATTAGGCGTGTGCTTACGCATGACGAGTATGATAGAGGTAAATGGAAGAGGTAAACTATGGCGATGGAAATACAACACGCATTTGACGTTTCATCAATACCTGGGCCTTTGGAATTGGATACCGTTTCATCTGGAGTTACCTTAAGCGGATCCCAATTGTTTCAGAGGTCGGAGCCGATACAAATTCAGGTCGAAATTCAATCGTCGGCTCCCGTTGTGTCTACAATCTACCCTGAAAGTGCCTATCAATGGTTAGTATGGGTATTAGATGGATTAATCGATTTTGGGCAGCGGCATGGTCATTACGGTGTTATCGAACTGACAGAAGATGAATATCAATGGTTGGATGATGTATTAGAAGAATTAATTTATTCCGTTGGTGAGAATCAAAGTCATCCTTTGGCACCGTTGATGAAATTCATTATTCGGATCATTGCCAACTATGAAGATGCCTACGTTCCAAAACTCACCGAACGGTTTCCAGAGTTGGCAGAAGAAGCACCCATAGAAACAGCAAACAAAAGCAAGCAGCCCGCTTCAAACATTCCTAAACAGAGTGAAAGTGAACTCGCCGCACATGCTTTTTTTTCTATCGGTTACCTCCTTTATCAGGGGAACCGGCCGGAAAAAGCCATTTCAGCCTATGATCAAGCGACTGCGTTGAAGTCTAATTTTTGGGAAGCCTTCGATAATCGCGGCACAGCTTATACCAACAAAGGGAATTATGACCGAGCTATTGAAGATTATACCACGGCGATACAACTCAACTCAGACTATGCATCAGCCTATAACAATCGTGGCAATGCTTATACCAGCAAAGGAAATTACGACCGAGCTATTAGAGACTATAATACTGCCATAGAATTGAGGACTGATTATGCTATAGCCTATATCAATCGAGGACTTGCTTACGACAGAGCAGGCAAGGTTGACCGAGCTATTAGAGATTATGACGCTGCGATACAACTGAATCTCAATTACGCCGAGGCCTATTACAACCGAGGCAATGCTTATACCAACAAAAGAGATTATGACCGAGCCATTGAAGATTATACCACGGCGATACAACTCAACTCAGACTATGCATCAGCCTATAACAATCGTGGCAATGTTTATACCAGCAAAGGAGATTATGATCAAGCCATTAGAGATTATAATACTGCGATACAACTTGAACCCGAACATCCCACAGCCTATTACAACCGAGGCCGTGCTTACTTCAAAAATGACGAGTTTGATCATGCCATTGAAGACTTTAACAAAACTATAAACTTGAACCCTGATGATGGCGAGATCTGTATCAGTACCTATACCAGTCGCGGTGCGACTTACTTCAAAAAAGGGAAGTTTGACCATGCCATTGAAGACTTTAACAAGGCGATACAACTTGAACCCGAGCATCCCACAGCCTATTACAACCGAGGCCGTGCTTACCTCGAAGATGACGAGTTTGACCATGCCATTGAAGACTTTAACAAAACTATAAACTTGAACCCTGATGATACCGATGCCTATATCTTTCGCGGTGTGGCTTACGGCATAAAGGGGGAGTTTGACCTCGCCATTGAAGATTTTACCAAGGCTATAGATTTGAATCCCGATGATGACGATATCTATGCCAGCCGCGGTATGGCTTATGATAGGAACGGTGAGTTCGACCTGGCCATAGAAGACTTTACTAAAACTATAGACTTGAACCCTGATAGTGCCGGTGCCTATACCAGTCGCGGTGTAGTCTACAGCAACAATGGTAAATATGACTTGGCTCTTGAAGATTTTAACAAAGTTATAGACTTGAACCCTAACGATGATAATGCCTATATCAATCGCGGTGTGGTTTACTGTAGGAAAAACGAGTATACCTTGGCCATCAAAGATTTTACCAAAGCTATAGACTTGAACCCTAAAGATGCCAGGATCTATGCCAGTCGTGGTTTGGCTTACCACGAGAAAGGTAAGTACGACTTGGCTCTTGAAGATTTTACCAAAGCCATAGACTTGAACCCTAACGATGATAATGCTTATGCGGCAATGCTTATCACAACAAAGGCAAAGTTAACCGCGTTATTGAAGACTTTACCAAAGCCATAGACTTGAACCCTAACAATAATAATACCTATTACAGGCAGCGGTAGGTTCAGAAAAGGAGCAAAAAGATGCAAACTCATGTTGTCACAAGAGTCATTGATGGGGATACGCTTGAGATCAGCCCTGAAATTTCTCGACAGACAGCACTACGGACTCCGATGGAAAGACTGATTGGAGCCCCCCTCGCTGCTGAAACTCCTACGGAACGGTTGAACCGCCCAAATATGTTTCACAAGATTCGCTTAAAAAATATAGATGCCCCAGAAATCGGGACGCCTCAAGGTGAAAAGGCTATCCGCTATCTGAAACAATTTCTGGAAGGAAAACAGGTCATATTCAAGCCAGTCAGTATTTCTCACGATCGCGTAGTTGCCGATGTATGGCGATATCCAGACCACGTGTTTGTAAATGCAATCATGGTCTACAGCGGACACGCCAAATGGTCGCACCCTCCGCGTTAATATCCCTCTTCCGCCCATCCACCTGAGATTTAGAACAAGTGAGGTCTCATGCCTGATTTAAATGCTGATGCTCAGCAATTTCACAATCCACGAGCAGGAGTTACTATGAAACCAACTATCGATATTGAAACGACCACAGTTGATGAATGTACAAAAGACGAACGGATGGATAAAGCCTTTGAACAGATCCTTGAAATCGCCTTTGATGCCGGGCTTCTCGTCTTCATGACAGACGAAGACGATTCCTACACACAACGAATTTTAATTGAGCGTCCCGTTGAAGACGAAAGTGAAGAAGCCTTGGATGATTAATCAATCCGAGCAAATAGTAAGAAAAGCAGAATACTTTGTTTTTCATTTGAATTCTCATATTATATATGTTATCATATATACACAAACTCGAATTAATTAGAAATATCTAAAGTATTAAAGGAGCATAGCGCGTAGATTCCGATGAGCACCCTCAAAACCGGATAGCAAAAATAAATCGTTGCCGACGACCTACTGACAACCCAACCAAATGTTACACTTTTCGCCAAATTATTTTTTTTTTTGCAAAACGAAAGCAACACCAAAATTGCCTCTAAACCCTTACAGGGACTGGGTTTATACCGATAATCAATTTACATCAAATGTTACACTGGTGTAACATTTTTAGGACTTACGTCAGGATCATTCAATTGTCCGTTTTTGGTGTTGTCCTTTTCACAGGCGTTAATACTTCAGATATGTTCTGTTAGAAGTCTGAGGAAATCCAAATTAAAACAACCCGCAGAAAATTTCGCAGCATTTCGCTACGCAACAATAAATTCCCATCTTTTCCCAAACGTGATATACTAAAGAAAATACTCTATTTGCAAGGTTAAAACGGCTTATGAATTTTCCAAAGCTGTCAGCGTCAAAACGCTTGGAGATGCTCCAACCGCCGACAGGACAAGTGCGGATGGTACTTGACACTGATACTTACAACGAAATCGACGATCAATTTGCAGTCGTTCACGCGCTGCTTTCACCGGAACACCTCAACGTTGAGGCACTCTATGCTGCGCCTTTCCACAACAACCGCTCAGCGAACGCCGAAGATGGCATGGAGAAAAGCTACGATGAAATTCTAAGGCTCTTGGATTTCCTGAATGTCCCCGCCGACGGATTTGTCTATCGCGGTTCCAGGGCGTTTCTCTCTGATAAAGAGACCCCCGTGCCAAGCGATGCTGCCACCGATATGATTGAACGGGCATTAACAGCAAGTCCTGAAGAACCACTCTATGTCGTTGCTGTGGGAGCGATAACCAACGTCGCCTCCGCGATCCTCATAGCACCCGAAATTATCGAACGCATTGTCATCGTCTGGCTTGGTGGGAATCCGTTGTACTGGCCCCACACCCGAGAGTTCAACCTTATGCAGGACCTTCAGAGCGCGCAAGTGGTTTTGGACTGCGGTGTACCATTCGTTTGGCTACCCGCACGCGGGGTCGTCTCACATCTGCACACGACAGTCGCTGAGATGGAACGCTATGTGCAAGGTAGAGGCAAAGTCGGTGATTACCTCGTAGAAATCTTTAAGGATTACGCAAGCGACCACTTTGCTTGGTCAAAGGTGATATGGGATATATCCGCGACAGCATACCTCATCAACCCGGCGTGGGTACCGACAGAAATTGTCCACAGTCCGATCTTGACGGAAGCAGTGACGTGGAGTTTTGACAACAACCGTCATCTGATGCGCGTTGCATCGAGTGTGAATCGGGACGCGATTTTTAGGGATCTGTTTGAGAAATTACAAGCGCACTCGGATTAAGCAACACGGAATGGATATGGGCAATTTTAGAATAGGATTCGGTGCGGTTGGATGAAGTTTAAGAAAATATTTCGGTAATAAACGGGCAATGAATTGCCCTACTACAAACGGTTTGGCTTGTAGTAGTGCGATTTTTGCGGCGTACTCGCCCAGATGCGATGTGCATCGCGGTGTACTCACCCAAATGCGAAGTGCATTATCGCACGTTCTGACATTACCGAATTAAAAAATTAATCTTCATGAAACTGCACCTACCGGGCCTGGGGTGTGTGATTTTACGGGAGCGTGAGATTCCATTCGTCAATGCCAATAACCTCAAGCTGATCATGCGGCTTGAAGTAATCGGTTGGATGGTGATCTTCACCCATGTCTCCAAATAATCGGCGACGACGCGGTGTCATCCGTTCAAGCACTTCCGCGGGAAGTTTGTCATAGTCATAAGGACGGGACCACATCTGTCCATAACGGAACGTGACGCTTTTGCGGATGCGATCCGTCCGATTTGGACCGACACCGTGCCATAACGCCCAAGGGAAGATGACGGCATCTCCCGCTTCAGCAATGACCTGAATCGCACCTTTCGGATACTCACCCTTTTTAAATCCGTTCTCGGGGAAATCTACTTTGTGGCTGCCCGGCACACACATAAAATTCCCTTGATCGGGTTCAGTCAGATCTGTCAAGAAAAATTGGATTTTGAATTGCAGAGGCAAACTATCCGGATGTGGATGAATCCGTTGCAGCGAGGGACCGGCATCCGTATGAAATCCCATCAACGCGTCAACATCCGGGTGACGAACATAGATTTGCGTGCCCATAATCTGGAGATATGGCCCCATCAATGAAAGGATCGTGCCGAAGGTCCGCGGATGATCGGTGAGCGGATCTAAGGCATCTGTCCGCTCAATTGCTCGGATAATCGTATAAGCACCTTTCCCGAACCGATTATTGCCTTGTAGACTGGGTGTCTCTTGGACATACGTTTCAATCGCTGAATCCACAGCCGCCAAAAGCGTTTCAATTTCAGCAGGTGAAAGCACGTTCTTGATGAGCAGATACCCTTCCGTCTGCCACACCTTTTGTTGGACATCCGTCAAGTATGGAGATAGCATACGTTGCTCCTCTGTTGCGAGTCTGTTAATGTGAGAGGATTATAGACAATTTGCACCGTTGTGTCAAGTCTGTTTTGGCAATCACACTCAACGTTTTCAGTGAATTTACGTCTAATTTGTTACAATCAAGGCGGATATATCGTATATTAAAGTCAAAAGGTTTGTCACCAAGATAAAAGTATGAACAATTTCGCAAATATTCTTAGCACCATCCGCCGTCCGTTCCAACAGGAACTCCGAAAAGGCTGTAAAGACGATGTTGTCGTCAATGGGTTGGGAAGCTACGTCCAGTTATGGGTAAAAAATGGTGATGCCTTCACATTGGATGCAACTGAAAAAGAGGTCCTGAACGGTCTGGCAAGTCTCTTTGAAAATTACGCCGGTGCATCACCAACCGAACGACAGCGTACGCTCGAAGAAGCAACAAAACGAATTGATACCGTACTTGGCGGTAGACAGGGAAACCTCGCGAATGTAAGTAACACAAGCACAGCCCCCTCCCAGAAACGTCAGCAGCCAACAAAACGCACCAGTTCTAAAAAGAAAACACAAACGGAGATGTTGCCGCTCTTTGAGGAACCAGGAAGTCGTTCAGAAAACGCACCTGTAAAGCGGGAACCCGTAGCAGTACCTACAACTTATACACGGCAAGCAGAACATTTATCCTTGTTCGGAGATACAGAGGTTGCTTCTCAGCAGGCAGAAAGCACTTTCACAGAAGAAGCCGCGGCACCTGTGCCGATCTCTGATATCCCAATCTCAACAGATCTCACATCCCTCGATTTCCTGTCTGAACCGCTCCAATATCTTAAAGGCATTGGGCCCCGCCGTGCCGCGATGCTTTTGGCAGAACTCAATATCGAAACAGTCGGTGAATTACTGGCATACTATCCCCGCGATTATATCGACCGCTCGAAGATGGTAGAGATTTATAGGGTCGGCAGAGCAGAAGATGATGAACCGGAGACGATCCAAGGCAAAGTCGTTAATCATACCTCATCTCCGACTGCGAAAGGGAAACGCATCGGCAAAATCTCAATTTATGACGGGACCGGCGTTGCGTTGTTAGTTAATTTCGGAAGACGTATCGGTATCATGAAGTCGCTGCTCCCCGTTGATACCGAAGTTGTTGTTAGTGGCAAGTTCTCGCGGCGTTACAACGAAATCCAAGCGACCGACTATGAGTTTGAACTGTTTGAGGAAGACAATCTGATTCACACAAACCGGATTGTTCCGAAATATCCACTGACAGCAAAACTTACAGCGAAAATGCTACGGATGTGGATGCGGACCGCACTTGATACATACGGAGAGCAGATACCAGAAATCCTCCCGCTTGAACTCCGTCAACGGCAACGCTTGATTGACAGGCAGTCGGCTATCAACGAGATCCATTTCCCGACCTCGGAGGCACATCGAAAAGCAGCGCAAAAACGACTCGCTTTTGAAGAGTTTTTTCTCCTCAGCGTTGGAATGGAACTGAAAAAAGACCGTAAGATCTCACAGGAGGGTATCGCATTCCAAGTTGGCACCGAGACACAAGGCAATACGCCCACCCTACTCCGAGATTTCATCGCCTCGCTTCCGTATGAACTGACCGGCGCGCAAAAACGGGTTTTCGGTGAAATCCAAAACGATATGCGCCAGAAAAATGTCATGAATCGGCTTATTCAAGGCGATGTCGGTTCAGGAAAAACTGTCGTCGCGGCGATGGCACTGCTCCGCGCCATCGAAAATGGGTACCAAGGCGCGCTGATGGTACCGACTGAAATTCTCGCCGAACAGCACTATTACAACCTCTCTGAGATGTTCGAGTCTTTGCACAAAGATACCGCTCATACGGATAATCAGAAAATAAACGTCGTGCTTCTCAAAAGCGACTTACCGAAAGCGGAGCGTGAAGAAGCGTTAGCCGCAATTGCCGATGGCACTGCAGACCTCATCGTCGGTACACAGGCATTGATACAAGAAGGTGTCGATTTTCACAGACTCGGACTCGTTATCATTGACGAACAACACCGGTTCGGTGTGATGCAACGCGCAACACTTCGTAATAAGGTGGGCAACAAGGCACTCCCACCAGATGTCCTCGTCATGACAGCAACCCCGATTCCGAGAACACTCGCCTTGACACTCTACGGTGATCTGAACGTCTCTGTCATTGATGAGATGCCACCCGGTAGACAGACGATTAAGACCCACTGGATAAAGGAGAAGGACAGGGAAAAGTTATACGGTAACCTTCGGAAGGAGATTCAACGCGGCAGACAGGCATACGTTGTCTATCCGCTCGTTGAAGAGTCCGAGAAACTGGAAGAACTTAAAGCCGCCACAGAGATGGCAGAACATCTTCAAAATGCCGTATTTCCAGACCTACGCGTTGGGTTGTTGCATGGACAGATGAAATCCATTGAGAAACAAGAAGTCATGGCAAAGTTCAACAATAAGCACATTGACATCCTTGTTTCAACAACGGTGATTGAGGTAGGTATTGATATCCCGAACGCAACGCTAATGGTGATTGAAAACGCAGAACGCTTTGGGTTGTCCCAGCTGCACCAATTGCGGGGACGTGTCGGACGTGGCAAGCACCAATCGGCGTGCTACCTTGTCGCGACGCCAAAAGGTGACGATTCCTACCAACGGATTCAAGCGATGATTCGGACAAACAACGGCTTCAAGATCGCAGAGGCAGACCTGAACATCCGGGGACCGGGAGAGTTCTTCGGCACACGGCAATCGGGGGTCCCGAATTTCAAGATCGCAAACATCATCCACGATGCTACGCTCTTGGAAACAGCGAAACAAGAGGCGGAGTCATTAGTCAAAGCCGATCGTGAGTTGAACGCACCGGCACATCAATTGCTGAAACGGATGTTACAGAAACATTGGCGCGACAATCTGGAAATCGCATCTGTTGGTTAGCGAAAGGAGAATCCAATGACACACGACCTAACGAGCATGACTCACGCAGAGTTCAGTACATGGCTTGCACCAATTATCGCTTGTTCACTCTTTGAATCCCGTGAACGACTCGTTGCCTTGCTTGCCGAGAATGCCGACAAGGACGCATTGGAAACTGAGTTGCAAGAGTTTTATGAAGGCTATTGCGGACTGGCGTTCGAGTTAGAAGAACCTGAGGAATCACTGCTTTCAATATTGCAGGCATCCGACACATTCGCGCCCCTGCAGAAGCGCGTCGCAGCTGTGGAAGCTGTGCGAAAAACTTCGCCTGCAGGACGGATAGCACGACGGATGAGCAACAGACCGCTGACCACCGATCCGCAACCGGAGATAAAGGTATTAGCCTTATCGGATGACGAATTCCGTGCGCTCCTGGAGACGCTTGTGAATTGGGAACTATTTGCAGCGCGTGTGCAGGTTGTCAAGCTGCAGAAAATGGTGTCATCGGTTGAGGGCGCAGAGCAGCTGAAATTTGCATTTTTTGAGTTTTTCGTGTGCTATCTGGAGTTAGAACAGTTCCTTGAAGATTACTATTATGACCCAGATGAGGGATTAGAATTACGTCCGGAGGTGGCTGAAAGGCTGGAACGCAGCGTAGCAGAGGTCGAAGCAGGAACCGCAGAATTGATTTCACTTGAGGAAGTTGCCAAAGAACTTGGAGTCAAGTTGAAATGTACACGTTAGCGTTCAGGGCGCGGGCGAGGTCAAATTTACGGCGTTTAGATGCCACAGTCCGAGCACGAATCCTCAATAAATTGGAATCGTTATGCGAAAATTGCGATACACATCACCACGAGGCACTCCGAGGACCACATAGAGGCAAATTCCGTTTACGCGTTGCTGGTGCTTACCGAGTCACCTATACTTTCAATAGACAAACAAGAACAATTGTTGTTCACGATGTTGAATATCGGGACAGTGTTTATTATTGTAAAATCGGAAAATGTGTTTACACTTCGCATCTTCGTAGGGGCTGGGTTACCCAGTCCCTATGAGTTACCGTGTGCAAATAATTATGGGATTTACTATAATATAACCCAAGTTGCTACCAACGGATTTTGAGCATTGTAATATAGCTTTTGGACACTTTCTTCACTCCGTAGGAGTGCTATGTCTATAGAAATAGCATATTTAAGCGACCGCACTCCGTATGAAGATTAAGAATTTAATCGGGTAATTCTAAGACGTGTGATAACAAGTAGATCGGTTCGTAGTAGTGCGATTCATCGCACGTCGCGTAGGGACAATTACCCAATTTATTTGTTAAACCTCATACGGAGTGCTATTGCTTCGCAGTGAGAATAAATAGGTAGCAACTTGCGTTAATATAGATGTGATATTTATACCGGAACCGCAATTGGACAGATACAGATGTCTTACAAAGAGATTGTTATCAGACGATATAACTGTGGGACAGTAACGGAAAAATCGCCGGAGATGTGGTAACCCTCACCCCCATCTTTCACCGTTCGGATGAGGATCGTCTTTTTCGGGCGGTGATAGTAGTGTGCATCAGTAGGTGAACCCTCATCTTGGAAATCGGGGAAGTCGATGAGGTCAAAGTTCGCGGTCGTAAAATGCCGAATTTCGTCTCCGCGTTGGGTTGCGATATTGCGCGCCATTGAGAGGCTTTTGAGGTAGACCTCGGGTCCCATCACAGCAGAACCTAAATTAAGAAAAACACCACCTTCCAATTGTGAAACGCTGTGCGCAAATCGCAGAAAGTCCTCGCCTGTCGTCCATCCCATCGCAGCGTAATCGGCAGCAGGATGCTGATCAATGATGTCAAACCCGATCCCCTTGTGAACGGTGAACGGCACACCTAAGCGATACGCAGCGGCAAACATACTCACATCGCGATGCGGAAAAGAGATTCCCTGTTCACCGTCTCGGATTAATCTACCGATTGCTTCCCCAAAGCCGATTTTATCCCGGTAACCCCGAACAATCGCTTCGTTCAGGTAGCGTCCTGTCTCCTCCCAATTCCCGAATTTACCGTCCCAGATGTAGGCTTCCACATCTTCAAGCGTTGCGCCGATATGTGCAAGTTCAAAGTCGTGGATAGCGCATGCGCCGTTAGTGGCGATATGCGTGATAATGCCACGTTCCATCAAGTCGATGATAAAGCGAGAATTGCCACGCCGCATGACGTGTGCGCCCATCATCCAGATGACTTGCTTCTCGGCACGACGCGCCTCAACAATCCGATCCGCAACAATACGGAGATTGGGATTTTCACAGGGTAGGATAGCCGCGTCTAACGGGTAGACATCCGCCACCGTCATCTTGTGCCGGCGTTCAGTGAGCGGGAGGATTGTGAGTTGCTCACGATTCAGTTTATTCATAAGAATGGCTTTCGGCTTTCAGCAAAGAGGTATTAGGTTCACCAGAAACCTCTTAACTGACGGCTGATGGCTGATGGCTATTCGGCAAACTTGGCAGAGACAATCTTTGAGATACCCGCCTGTTCCATCGTCACACCGTACATCGCGTCAGCGATTTCCATCGTACGGCGGTTGTGCGTAATGATGATGAACTGCGTATTTTCGACGTAAGCACGGATGAGATTTGCGAAGCGGAGCACATTCGCTTCGTCAAGTGCGGCATCAACTTCGTCAAGTACACAGAACGGACTCGGCTTGATTTTAAAGACAGCAAACAAGAGTCCTATTGCGACCAACGAACGTTCGCCACCCGAAAGCAGGGTGATACTCTGCGGACGTTTGCCGGGGGGACGCGCAATAATGTCGATACCAGATTCAAGCACATCGGACGGATCCGTCAATAGTAACTCCGTTTCACCGCCGCCGAAGAGTTGTGTAAATACCTCTTGGAAATTTGCCTGTACCTGCTCAAACGTCTCAAGAAATACCTCTCTTGAGGTCTGATTGATCTTTTGTATCGCCTGAATGGTGGCTTGCATCGACTGCTGGACATCATCGCGCTGGGCAACAAGGAAATCCTGTCGCTTCTTATGTTCCTCGTAAGCCTCAATTGCTTTAAGGTTCACTGCGCCCATGCCTGTGATTTCTGCCTTCAACTTTTCAATATTGTCCAGTAAATCAATCTCGTCCATCGCCTGTTCATCATTCATCAGTGGCGGTAGCGCATCAATCGAGACTTGATATTTATCGTGGATACGGGTCGAGACCGATTTTATTCGCATCTCAAGCTGTGTCGTTTTGACTTCGAGTTGATGGCGCGCCTTATTCTGTCTCTCAAAGTTTCTACGGGTGGCTCGCATCTCTTTTTGCAGGACCGCTACCTCTTGAAGAAGTCCTTCACGTTCTTGTGTTAACTCATCAACATGCGCTTCAGCTTCGGCGCGGTCGCCCTCTAAACGGAGGAATTCGCGTTGCGCCGCAGCGACCTGTTCTCCGAGGTCAATCTTCGTCTGTTCATCGGAGTCAATAATTGCCTGCTGTTCAGCGATATCCTTTGCTGCCCGTTGATACGTTTCCTCAATCGTTTCCAACTCGGAGAGTAAGCCCTGCAATTTCTGATGCTGTCCCGCCAAAAAGACTTCCATCTCTTGGCAGCTTCCCGAAACCTCAGTATGTTTCTTGTTTTCGCTCTCAATCTGTTCGGATACGCGCTCAATCCATCGTTGGGTACGCGTACTTTTTTGCGTCAATGCCGCGATTTCAGTCTCAAGTGCTTCCTGTTCCTCGCGTGATGCATCAACGGCTTTGCTTAATTCTCGGTTTTCCGCCCGAATCTCAGCGAGTTGGTGTTCAAGTCGGGTAACCTGAAGGTTCGCCTGCTCCATGTCTTTCGTCACCGACGCTTTCTCAACCCGTTTATCTTGCCACTGTGCGGTGAGCGTCTGCCGCGCCTTTTGTAAATCCGCTATCTTCGCGGCGTACGCCTTACGCTTCTCGGTTTTTCGATTAGAGTTCCGCGTCAATTTTCCGATCTCATTTTCAAGTGTCTCAAGCTCGCGGGCGCGACCAAGTAAACCACCCTGTTTCTGACTCATTTGACCGCCAGTGATCGCCCCAGACGTATCAATGATATCTCCATCTAAAGTAACGAGACGTGCCCTCGGACGGAACTGACGGGTAAGTGCGACTGCAGCATCCAAATCCTCAATGACGAGCGTATTCCCCAACAGATGTTGCATAGCAGGTTCATATTCAGGGTCGTAGTCAATCAATTCCTGAGCGATGCCGATGACACCGGGATTGTTGAGCAGTGCCTCATCATAGAATCTACGTTCCCGTATAAAATCCAGCGGGAGAAACTTCACTCTACCTGCGCGATGCTTTTTAAGGAAAGCCACACTGCTTTGTGCGTCCTCAGCAGTTTCAGTAACAACACTCTGGATATCACTACCGAGCGCAACCTCTATCGCAACCTCATACTCGGCATCCGTCATGAGCAATTCGGCAACAACACCACAGACCCCCTGAAACTGATCTGGATAGTGAGTTCTCGCTTGCATTACCGCCCGAACACCGGCGTAGTATCCTTCATAAGCGGATTGTAATTCCTGCAGCGATTTAAGCCGTGAGACGTTACTGCCTAAGGTATTCTGTAAACCCTGAATTTCGGCTTCAATCTTGCGGAGGGCGTCCTGATTTTCCTGCAGGTTCGTCTCCACGTGATTCCTCTCGGCTTCAATATGAACCAATTCCGCCTTCAATTGTGTTTCAGCGCGTTGGATCGCATCGCGAGTATCAGTAGCAGCCTCGTGCTCGGTTGTTAATGCGTCTGTATTCTCCTTAAGACGATTGAGATTGCCCTCGGTGCTATTCAACGTGTGCTCAATCGCCAGACGTTTGCGCTCGCTGCTTTCCAATTCGGTTGCGGTTTCCTGTAAGGCAGTCTGGGCATCTTGTACAGACACCTTAGCGGCAGTGATACGTTCGGCGAGTTGTGTGAGCAGCTGCCGACGTGCCGCCAATCGGCTCTCCTCTATTTTGTGGGATGCCTCAAGCTTCTGGTGCTCTTGGGTCCGCTCTTGTTTCTGTGTGAGTAGTGCCGTTTGCTGTGCCTTCAAGGATTCAAGCGTCTGGAGGGCGCGTTCGCGTTGCTTTTGGATGTTGAGCTGTCGTTCCTTATGAAGAACTATCTGACGCTCAACTTGCTCAATTTGTGTTTCTATCTCGCGAAGAGCTGTCTGCCCGGCACGGATCGCTTCGTCCAACTCGGACTGACGGTTTGTGGATGCCTCAATGCGCTCTTCAGCAGCTTTAAGCGTTTCAGAAGCCGTCGTGACGGTGGTTAAAATCTCATCTAAGTCGGTTTGTGCTTGGCTATAATCGGTATGGAGTTTATCGTATTCCCGATGCGCGAGGTCCAATTCAAACTGTTTTAACTGTTCTTGTTGCGTATTATAATGCCGCGCCTGCTCTGCCTGTTCTTTGAGTGCCTGCGTCTCGTGCTGTAATTCCTGAATGACATCGTTGATACGGACAAGGTTTTGCTCCGTCTGTTCGAGTTTACGGAGTGCCGTCTTTTTTCGGTGCTTATACTTGGTAATGCCAGCAACCTCATCGAATAGAAAGCGGCGTTCTTCGGGGCGCACGTTCAGAATCAGGTCAATCTTGCTCTGCTCCATAACGGAATAAGCATCAACACCGATACCGGTATCCATAAAGAGTTCGCTGATATCGCGGAGCCGACACGGACTCTGGTTGATTAGATAGCGACTTTCGCCACCGCGAGTGAGGTGACGAGACACCTCAACTTCGGGGGATCCGAGAACAATATTGGGTGCGTCTTCTGCGGATGCATTAGGATCGCCGCCATTAACATTTGAAAAGCGTAATGCCACCTCTGTTTTCTGTGCGGGCGCGAAATTAGCACCACCATTGAAAAGCAGGTCTCGCATAGAGGTACACCGAAGCGCACGCGCACTCTGCTCCCCAAGCACCCATCGAATTGCATCGGAAACGTTGCTTTTTCCGCAACCGTTGGGTCCGACAATGGTAGTGATGCCGGGTTCAAGTATCAATTCAATCTCTTCAGCAAAACTCTTGAATCCACGAATTTTTATGCTATTTAAGTGCAAAGGTTCAGCCCTCCCACTACAAGTTTAAATGATTATCGCAATGATAAGCACTTTTAAAGGCAGCTTTCAAATCCGTTATCTTGCAAGGTGAAAGCACGCCTTCAACTTTAGTTCTATCCTGAACATTGATATAATACGCAATATAGATGAAAAAAGTTTCAGGATTTTCAGGTGTCCAAAGTCCTCGCAAGTGTCAAAACATCGACTTCAGCGGGGTCGGCAGTCCACAATTCGCTGACCGCTTCACGAATTGTAGCACCGGTTGTGAAAACATCGTCAATAATTAGGAGTCGTTTTCCACGAATAACATCCGGGTTTCGGACTTCAAAAGCACCAATGATGTTCTGTTGTCGTGCGTCTCTGTCCAAGCTGCTTTGCGCGACCGTGTGTCGCTTCCGAACCAAAGTATTTACGAGGACCGGCATGTCTCCAACTTTCGCGATACCGTTGGCAAGCAGTGCTGCTTGGTTAAATCCGCGTTCGCGAAGTCGTTTTTTATGAATCGGAATCGGCAGCACAAAGTCGTATTCTGCAATATCGCAGTCCGAAGGTATATGCGCATTTATGAGTTGAATCAAGGGTTGCGCAAACACCTTTTTCTTCTCAAACTTAAAGAGATGTATTGCTTGTTGGAGCGACTTGTGGTAAAATGCGATGGATCTCAACTTTCCGTAGCGAGGCGGGGAAATAGCACATTCATCGCAAAGCCCGTTGACATCCGGTGTACCACATATATCGCACCAAGGGGGCTCGATGTATTGAACATCTTGCCAACAGTTCGCGCAGATATAAGGCATGGAAGCAACGGCAAGAAAACCCTCACAGACGCGGCATTTTGCAGGATAGAGGAAAACGATTGCGGTTTCAAACATCTCCCGTAATTGGGATGATAATTGTAAACCTATTGACTTTGCTCCCATCAAATTTAACCTTATTGGAATGAAAAGTTATTATATAATAAGTTTATCATAAATAGATTTTAATGTCAAGGAAAGGAAAAAACAAAATGGAAAGACCTATCGTATTCTACAACAAAGGACAACAACTCAACGGAGTCCTGCATTCACCAACGGCTTCCGATACCCCGTGTCCAGCGGTTGCTTTCTTTCATGGATTCACTGGGACAAAGGTCGAACCGCATAGAATATTCGTTAAAACAGCGCGAGAACTTGCCGCTATAGGGTTTTACGCGCTCCGCTTCGATTTTCGCGGTTCTGGGGATAGCGAGGGTGATTTTTCAGAGATGACGATCGGTGGTGAGATTTCGGATGCTATCAAGTCGATTGATGTCCTCGCCGCTATGCCGGGTATAGATACTGAACACATCGGTATTCTGGGATTAAGCATGGGCGGTTGTGTGGCAGCGTGTGTCTCTGGGCAAGATAAACGCGTGAAGTCAACAGTGATGTGGGCACCGCTCTCGGACGACCCACCAGATCGGAAGCAGGAAATCTTGGAGAGGTCCAAGCATACGCCGACACCAGAAGAAATAGCACAATCAAACGCAAACGTTGTCGGGAAGGCGTTCTATGAAGAACTCCCTGAAATAAGTCCTTCCGCGCTTATCCAGCAGTTCACGGGCGCGCTCCTCGTGATTCACGGCAGTGGCGATGAAACGGTCCCGGTCTCCCACGGAAAAAGATACTACGAATTGATGCGCGGACGTGATGCTTTGACAAAACTTGAAATCATTGATAAAGGGGATCATACCTTTAATACCGTTGCAGCGGAGCAAGCGGTCATCTCCAAATCGGTTGCATGGTTTCAACAG
This sequence comes from Candidatus Poribacteria bacterium, assembly GCA_026706025.1. Lineage (NCBI taxonomy): Bacteria > Candidatus Poribacteria > Candidatus Poribacteria bacterium. The sequence continues at coordinate 75,059 of JAPOZO010000035.1, read as the reverse complement.
ACATTATATAAGGAGGCACAACGATGAAAAATTCGGGAACATGGCGAGAATATATGGTTCAACGCCTCGCCTCTGATCCGAGCCGCGTGAAGGGTTATCTCCAAGCAATTATGGAAGAATACCAAACTTTTGGAGACCCGCGAGTAGTCCTACTGGCACTCCGAACCGTCGCTGAGGCGGAAGGGGGCATATCAGCACTTGCCAAGAGAATTAACGCTGATCCGGAGGCACTCTCGGAAGAACTATCAAGCGACAAATTTTTGACGGTTGATACGCTCAAAACCATTCTTAACGCATTCGGATATAGACTTTCAATTGAGCCTCTGAAGACAGAAAATCCTCACCAGCCCACTGCTTATTCTCCAGACGCAAGGCTGATACGGACTGACTCTAGCGCAACCGCTGCGTCCTCTAAACATGGCGGTTGATTAACAGCATCTCGGATTTCAGAGAGCCATAACTCCTGAAGCGTCGGTTGTGGTGAATCGGGGATTATGAGCGGTGTTACGCCAGCGGGTGTCGTGCAGTGCCATCCGTCTCCTGCATCGCTTATCGTGCCTTCGGTGAGGACGTAGCGTTCATGCTCTTCGGCAGTGTTAATAGCAATGCCACCTGCCCATGTCCATTGTCCGATACCGCCACGCTTGAATTCAACGGTCAGTGTATTAATAAACCGGTCATACTGTCCGTTTTCTCTCAATCCTTCGTAGACCTCATTCCTTTTAACAGAGACAGCACCACCGAAAAAATCCACAATCGGGTAGATATGATAGATAAAGAAATGCGCAGGCGTGCCTGACACTGGTAGATTGAAAAGAATCTCAGGACGGGCACCGCGACCGGGTGTAAGACGCACAAAAGAAGTAAGTAACAAGTCGCCGAGTTCGCCTATTTTCTGCTTGAGTGCTTTATGGGTGTTGGAAACGACTTCTGGATGTGAGACGCGGAGCACACGACCTCGTTCCTCAGCAAGTTTCAATGCCGTTTCTCCTTCACCAATATCACTGGCGAGTGGATATTCCACAAAGACATGTTTATCCGTCTGTAACGCTGCGAGTACAATCTCACCGTGGCTGTCGTTATGTGTACAGATAACAATGCCGTCTATATCTTCACGTTGAACAAGGCGATGCCATTCGGGGATAAATACAGCGTTATGTGCTGCAGCAAGTTGGTTTCCTGTCTGCTCATTTCTGGAGGCGATCGCCACGACTTCAGCGACATCCATTGAATCAAATCGGGAGAGATGGTGCCGCGCCATCCCACCCGAACCGATAATTCCAATTTTAATTTTGGTCATATTTTCTATGAGACGAACGCAAGATTCTTGCGTTTGCTTATGGGATTAAAAGCGTTTGACTGGAAGGATGGAAGAAAGGAAGGATAGGTGCCCACTCTTCCAACCTTCCACGCTTCCAACTTTTGCGTCTATCCTACCATTCCTATGCCCAACCTTGACTTTCGCCACCGACGCGCGCAGCACTAATCTTTTCATAATAACCGCTTTTCCGATAGGCTGCCAACGGGTGTGGGTCGCGTCCCATCTCCAAGCGGACCTGCTCCAGCAGTGGATTCACATCCGTTTCATGCGCCCGTTGAAGAATACTTTCCGCTTCAACCAAGTCAGCGGCATCTTGTGCGGCTGCGAGTGCTTCGCGATCAACGAGAAGTGCCTTTGTATATGCCTTTTGTAGATTGCAAACAGATTGGATGCTCGCCTCCACCTTCGGTTTCAGATTGTGGCTCTGATCAATCATGTAAGCAATATCGGTTTCCGTATCGGGATCAAGTTCGGCAGCAACTAACTCGGTGTAAATTAGGAAGAGTTCCTGCGGATTGATGGAACCGACCGTCAGATCGTCATCAGCGTATTTCCGGCAGTTGAAATGGAACCCACCGAGTTTCCCTTCGTCAATGAGGTAAGCGACGATGAACTCAATATTTGTGCTTTGTGGATGGTGCCCCAAGTCGATGAGGACTTGCGCTTTCTCACCGAGTTTCGTCGCCATGAGGTAAGCAGTACCCCAATCGGGGAGGTCGGTATGATAGAACGCCGGTTCAAAGAATTTGTATTCAATGAGCATCCGAGTGGCATCTGGAAGCGCATCGTAGACTTCGGCTAACGCTTCCTCCATCCACTGCTTGCGCTTCCTGAAGTTCGACTGACCGGGGAAGTTGGTGCCGTCTGCGAACCACAAACTCAGCAGATCGGAACCTGTTTTCTCCATAATGTCAACACACTCCAGCATGTGGTCAATGGCGAGTCGCCGGATCTCAGCATCCGGGTTGCAGACGCTTCCGAGTTTATACGCCTGATCTTGGAAGACGTTCGGATTGATCGCACCGATGCCGATACCGACATCCGCTGCGTACTGTTTCAAGGCACCCCAATCGTCGGTTTTATCCCACGGGATGTGGAGTGCGACCGTAGGGGCAATGCCGGTGAAGCGGTGAACGGTGGCAGCATCTTCTAAACGTTCCGCGGCATTTCGCGCGGCACCGGGCTGCTCAAAGACCCCGAATCGAGTGCCAGAATTACCGTAGCCCCATGACGGTGTTTCAATGTGCTGCTCTTTGAGATGAGCCTTGACTGTTTCTACCTGGATTCCCTGTTTCTCTAAGTTTTCGGCTAAAAGATTATACGCCGGATTGCTCATTATGCTTTTCCTTTCGTGGAGAATAGTTGTCAGTTTTCAGTACGATTGTTTTCTGCGAAAAAATCTTTCAGTTTTCAGTTAAAGAGGAAACCCTGGAACTATCAAAAACCTCTTGTAACTGAAAACTGGTAACTGTTAACTGACAACTACATTGTCAATTCCTGAAATATCTGTACAAGTTTTTCCTGCGTGGCGTTCGGATCTTCAATGATAATACGTGCGCCGCCGATAACGTCCATGAACCCCAATTCACGCGGATATCGAGGAACAACGTGCAAATGATAATGCGGAATACTCGCACCGGAGGCATCACCCATATTATAACCGACATTGAAGCCGCGTGGCTGGTAAGCGCGCGTCAATACCTCAAAACAGAGGCATTGGAGTTCGTGAAGTTCTTGAACCTCTTTCTGATCCAACTCCCGTACATCAACGATATGCCGATTCGGAAAGATTAAAAGGTGCCCCGGACTGTAAGGATAGAGGTTAAGCGAGATCGTAAAGCGTTCGGTTCGATGCACCTCAAGTCGTTCGACTTTATCATTTTTTTCCACAATTGCACACAAGATACACGGGACATCTGGTCGGTTTTTTCCTTTGGCATAAGGCATTTTATTCGGTACGAAGAGGTTGTGTCGCATGGAAGCGTTCCTATTTCATATAGCACACCATGTCACATAAAGGCAGGCGACGCTCATTTGTATAGCAAGTTTCGGCTTGCAAACTACGCCGAAAATGATTATATTTTTTGATACATATATGATATACTATTTCAGTAAAGCATGCAAGCAGATAATTATTAGCAGTCGGCTATCAGCGATCAGCAATCAGTCGCGCTTTATTTTTCTCCAACGCTGTTTTTCTCATCAACCGTTTTATATGTAGTGTTCCTTCCAGATAACATGAACAAACCACGTCCGTGAAACATAGATCACGGGCATTCTGTAGGAGATTTTTGATGGAAAATAAAAATTCTGCTGCCACCGCGCTGCGCAGTATAGACGGTGAAGATGTGACGACGTGGGCACTTCCTGAAGGCGCGATCGCTCGATTGGGACGCGGTAAGGGTGGTGATATGGCGTTTTCACCCAACGGACAGTACTTCGCTGTTGGCACATCAATTGGACTCTGGTTATACGAACTCTCGACGCTATCCCCGATTGCGCTCTGGGATACAGAACGCGGAATGACCGGGCACGTTGGTTTTTCACCCGATAGTCAAAGGATTGTCACACGCACTTTTTCCGAAACCGTAAAGATATGGGATGTTCAGACCGGCGTTTGCGTAATACAGATTGAGAAACCAGATAAACGAAAAATTTCCGACCCTGTCTTTTCTCAAGACGGACAGCACATTGTCACGATCAGTGATGAGAGAGATAGCAGGTTTTACATTTGGTGCTCACACACTGGTAAAAAAATAAGGGAAACAGAAATACAGCCGCCCTACCAAGTCTATCCGATCTGCTTTTCCCCAGATTTAAGCCTATTGGCGGGTAAGAACAAGGACAAAGACAACGTAGGTAGGAATATTAGGGAGGCGGATTCAATCACAATCTGGCAAATAGAGACTGGCGAACAAATTGCCAACATCACGGGATACTCCGATCCGGTGCGAAGGTTCTGTTTTTCTCCGTGTGGACAATTCCTTGCCGCTGGCAATCGGCACGGCACAATACATGTATGGAATGTGGAAAGCGAACAACTGGAGACAACCTATACCGATTATGGAGAATCCCAAATGTATCCATATTTTCTCCCAGAGGGTGAACTGATTACTGCCGCAGCTTCTGAACACAAGATTGAGATTTGGCAGGTAGAAAAAGGCGAGAAACTGGATGAATTTGAACACCGCGGGAGCAGAAGCACGGTTCATTTTTCTCATAGTGGAACGCAATTAGCACTCGCAAACTCCAGCGAGATCCAAATCTGGACCAAAGGTAATAATTCCAACGCTCATACCGTTTCAACGCTCTCTGGACATATCACTACGATGGATACGTTAGTTTTCTCGAAAGACGAAAAGATGCTTGCTACTGGATGCTGGGGGGACAACGTTCTTTTTTGGAACATCAGAAGCAAACACTCGTACCATCCACAGGGTGAGAAATTACCTGCAAGCTCACATAATGTCTACCGATCTCCGAGTGGAAAAATGATTGCCATCAACGTCTATGGAGAGAAATTAAACGTGTTGGAGGTTGGTAAACGTGAACCGCTTGCTGAACTGACTGGATTTGAAGGGGGGTTGGGACGCGCCAAAGCGTTCTCTCTCACAGGGCACCGAATTGCAAGCGTAGATACAAACGACAACATACATATCTGGGAGTGCTCGGACGGTGAAAGTTGGAAAAAGCATACCACGGTCATCAACGATGCGGAATTTATTTACGGGTTGCGGTTTAGCCCGGCTGGGTTGGCGTTTAGTCCTGATGGAAAACGACTCGCAAGTATGTCAAGGTCACGGGATTGGAAAGCCGGTTTGTGGGATGTTGATTCAGGTGAACAGATTGCTGAACTCCCTTTAACACCGGCACCAAGGCGCAGATCATACCGTGAATCCGACACTGGGATAGCATTTTCACCAGACGGTAATATCATCGCTGGCGGACTGTGGCACGAGATTGTGTTGTGGGATGCGGCAGATGGCAAAACACTCATGACGATCCCACAATCGGAAGAAAATCAGAGGTCAGTTACATTGTGCTTTTCGCCATGCAGTCAATATTTGGCTGCGGGTGCTTGGTGGAACGGGGAAAAAAAGACCGCTATCTGCTTATGGGAGGTCGCAACGGGTAAGAACATCGCCACTTTCAAGGGACACACCACTGATGTGCAGTGCTTCACATTTTCGCAGGACGGCACCCTTCTCGTAAGTGGTGGACACGACGGTGCGATTTATCTCTGGGACCTCACACCTTATCTGTAAAACACAAGGAGACGTTTTGATGGAAAATAGAAATACGCAAGCAGATATGTCGTTTAGTTTTGACGACAGTGACGTAGCCAAATGGGCACTCCCTGAAGGGGCAACTGCCCGCTTAGGACGTGGTAGTGTCCGTGATATGGCATTCTCACCGGATGGACAGCACTTCGCTGTTGGTACAGCAATTGGACTCTGGCTATACGAATTCTCGGCACTAACCCCTATAGCATTGTGGGAAACGGATAGGGGATTTATCGACCGTGTTACATTCTCGCCTGATAGTCGATGGCTTGCTTCATATACACTTCACGAAGCACTCAGGGTGTGGGACATCCAGAACGAGAGTTGCATTGCTGAGATGGAATTTCGGGATCGGCAGGATCGTAGAGACCTTTCCAAGCCTGTTTTTTCCAAAGATGGAGAACGCCTTGTCGTATTTAGTGGACACCAACAACGCATGAAGAAGATTCAAGCTTGGTGTCCGTACACAGGGACACGTCTTAGCGAAACTGAAATCCCATCCACCTACGATGTATATCCTACCTGTTTTTCTCAAGATTTAAGCCTGTTAGCAGGTACAAGTTATGACATAAATAACCGTCCTACGGCTGAATTCATTGCCGTATGGGACGTGGAAACAGCGGAACAAATCGCTCGGTTTGACTGGTTGGAGAGGTGGGGGAGACTCTGCTTTTCGCCGTGTGGAAAGTTTCTGGCAGCCAGTGGTAGAGAGGGCGGAATTCACGTTTGGGACATAGAAACCGGAAACCTTGAGCAAATCTATACCGAACATGAGGATGCTCAGATGCATCCATATTATCCACCAGAGGGTGGCTTGATTGCCGCAGTCGTTTTTCCATCTCAATCCAAGATTGAGATCCAGCATTTAGAAAAAGACGAAAAAATCGACACATTTGAACATAAGAGTAAATATGGCTTTGTCCGTTTCTCGGAGAGCGGCACACAATTGGCTTATACCAATAAGGGTGAAATCAAAATCTGGACAAAAGGCAGATCCACCGCTCAAGCATTTCCGACCATTCAAGGACACGCAGGAACCGTCGGTTCATTAGTTTTTACGTCGGACGAAAAAACCTTAGTGACTGCATACTGGGGCCGGAACATGTTTTTGTGGGATGTTTCAACTCAGCGTGCGCAACGTCCAACCAAAGAGGAACTCCCCGATAGAATACGTGATGTTTATCCGACTTCAAGCGGTAAAATCCTTGCTGTTGGCGGAGACGAAAATATCTTAGAGGTATGCGAGTTTGGAAATAGCGAACCGCTTGCTGAGATTGCTATCCCTGAACCCGGGTTATCATCGCGGACAGGTACTGATGCGCTTGCCCTAACAGGTCAACGGTTGGCACGCGCCGGCGGAGATCGGAACATCTATGTGTGGGAACACACACCTTCATCAAATGAAATCGACGAGAGCGGAAACTGGGAAAAATGTGCCACACTTATAGGACATCCAGAACATAGCAGGGCGTTGGCATTGAGTCCCGATGGGAAGCGGCTTGCAAGTATTTCAATTACACGGCCTCAGAAGTATCAGGAACGAACCATTCTATTATGGGATATTGATACAGGGAAACAGATTGCACAACTGCCGCCAACTGTTTTAGAACGAGGTGGTTATCGCAGCACTGATGTAGGTATAGCGTTTTCACCAGATGGCGATATCATCGCTGGTGGGTTCTGGAATGAGATTATCTTGTGGGATGCAACAGATGCCAAAACACTCATGACGATTCCACAATCAGAGGAAAATCAGCGACCGATTACATTGTGCTTTTCGCCGTGCGGACGATATTTGGCTGCGGGTGCCTGGTGGAAAGGTGGATTAAAAAAGACATCCATCTGTTTATGGGAGGTAGCAACGGGTAAGAACATCGCCACGTTCTGGGGGCATACCACTGATGTCCAGTGTTTCGCATTTTCACAAGACGGCACCCTTCTCGTAAGCGGCGGACATGATGGTGCGATTTATCTTTGGGATCTCACACCTTATCTGTAAAACACAAGGAGATATTTGATGGAAAATAGGAATACACAAGCAGCTACGCCGTTGAATCTTGACGACAGTGACATAGCCAAATGGGCACTCCCTGAAGGTGCGATTACTCGATTGGGGCGAGGTTGTCTCAGTGATATGACATTCTCACCGGATGGACAGCACTTCGCTGTGGGTACAAATATAGGGCTTTGGTTGTATGAACCCTCGACGCTATCGCCAATCGCGCTGTGGGAAACGGACAGGGGGTATATTGACAATGTTACATTTTCACCTGATAGTCAATGGATTGCCTTACATAGATACCACGAAGCAATCAGGGTGTGGGACATTCGGAACAAGGTCTGTATTGCTGAGATGGAACTTACGAAGGTACAGGACCGTTGGGGACTTTCCAAGCCTGTTTTTTCTCAAGATGGAGAATGTCTCGTTGTGTTTAATGAACGCGAGTATAACAAAAAAGTTCAGGCTTGGTCTCCACAAACCGGTGCACTACTCAGCGAAACTGAGATCTTATCGACCACCTATGGTGTCTTTCCTACCTACTTTTCTCCAGATTTAAGCCTATTAGCAGGGACGTGTTACATCAGAGATAGCCGGACCGCTGAATTCATTGCCGTGTGGGACGTGGAGACAGGTGAACAAGTTGCTCGACTTGAATGGTCCGAGGAGAGGTGGGGGCGGCTCCGCTTTTCGCCGTGTGGAAGGTTTCTTGCCAGAGGGGGACCAGACGGCAGAATTCAGGTTTGGAACGTGGAAACTGGAAACCTTGAGGAAACCTATACCAAACATGAAGACGCTCAGATGCATCCCTATTATCCACCGGAGGGTGGGTTGATCGCCGCAGGGGTTTTTCCATCTCAATCTAAGATCGAAATTTGGCATTTAGAAAAGGACGAAAAAGTCGATACATTTGAATATCAGAGCCCAAGCCCCTTTGTGCGTTTCTCGGAGAGGGGTACACACCTGGCGTATACAGATAATTATGAAATCAAAATCTGGACGGAAGGTAGACCTACTGATCAAGCGTCCCCGACCATTCAAGGCCCCACAAGGGCTGTCACTGTCGGTTCATTAGTCCTCACGCCGGACGAAAAAACTATAGTGGCTACGTACTGGGGTCGGAAAGCATTCTTATGGGACATTTCTAATCAGTGCGTGCGACACCCAACTGAAAAAGAACTGCCAGATAAAACATATAAGGTTTATCTATCTGCTAACGGTAAAATCTTTGCTACGGGTAGAGATGAAGACACCCTAAAAGTGCGGGCGTTTGGCAGCAGCGAACCTATTGCTGAAATCCCTTTTCCTGAGTTGGAACTGATATAGAGAGAGGCACTCGCGCCAACAGGACACCGATTTGCCGCTGTTGATATAGGTCGCAATATCCATGTCTGGGAACGACCTTCTCCATCAAATGGTGGGGCTCGGAGGAAGAATTGGGAAAAGTGTGCAGTACTTATAGGACATCCAAAATCTGTTGGGGCTTTGGCGTTTAGCCCCGATGGAAAACGGCTCGCGAGCATCTCAATGGATCGAACTGCCTTATTGTGGGATGTTGATACAGGCGAACAGATTGCCGAAATGGATTTACCTCGACCACCATCACAAGGAAAAAGGAGGGGGCGTTATACCGACGTGGGCGTAGCATTTTCGCCATTTGGTGACATAATTGTCGGTGGACATCAAGGCGGTGCTGTGTTATGGAACGCGATAGACGGGAAAACCCTCATGAGGCTACCACACCCTGAAGGAAGCCAAAGACCAATCGCGTTTTGCTTTTCGCCGTGTGGAGAATATTTGGCTTCCGGGGCTTGGTGGCAAGACGGTTTGCAGAAGGTGCCTATTCGTTTGTGGAAAGTAGCGACTGGTGAAAATATCGCGACTTTCTGGGGACACACTACCGATGTTCAGTGTTTTGCGTTCTCGCAGGACGGCACTTTATTAATCAGCGGTGGATATGATGGCGTGATTTATCTCTGGGATCTGAAGCCTTATCTGTAGAACACAAGGAGATGCTTTAGTGGAAAACCAAAAATTAACAATCCCAGCACCAGTCGGTGCCGGTGGAGATGATGTCACAACTTGGGCACTTCCTGAAGGCGCGATCGCACGATTGGGTCAAGGTCTTGTGGAAACTCTGGTATTTTCCCCGGATGGACACTATCTTGCTGTGGGAACAAGGGTAGGACTTTGGTGGTATGAAGTAGAAACGATGTCACCCATCGCATTATGGGGTGCGGAACGAGGCGTATTTGTAGCCACCTTTTCGCCTAATGGAAAATGGATCGCTACAAGCGACTGGGAGAACCTCATAGAGGTGTGGGATGTCCAGCGAGGTTTGCGTGTAACACAAATAGAAACAGAATGGAATCATTGCACCTTTTCACCTAACAATCAACGGTTCGCTACAAGCGATAGTGCTACGGGTACTGTCACCCTCTGGCACCCAGAAACGGGGGAACCTCTTGGAAAATTTAGTTGTGAATCTGAAAAAGGCGGTCGCTTCGTGCCGATCGCTTTTTCGCCCGATACTCATCTGCTTGCGTCTACAGGTCGGGACGAGGCAGGTAGCGATGCTGAATCAATAATCGTATGGAATACAGAAAGCGGTGAACAAGTCGCTTGCCTCACAGGACACACGGGTTCTATCTATCGCCTCTGCTTTTCGCCGTGTGGTAGGTTTCTTGCATCCGGCGGTGAGAGCGAAGATGGAACAGTCCGCGTCTGGGACACTGTTAACTGGCAGCAGATTCAGATATACACCGATTTTGGTGAAGCAGACATGAATCCATCTTACTCACCGGAAGGTGTTCTGCGTGCAACGGCAATCTCCTATATTGAAAGGTTTGGTGAAAGTATCATTACTGTATGGGATTTGGAAAGTGATGAGAAACTTTATTCTACTATAGAGGATATTGGCGGAATATGGGGGACAGTCCGTTTTTCAAACGGTTCACGATTAGCACACGAATCCGAGGATGGCGGTATCAAGGTATGGTTCTATGGAAACCCACACACGCAAGCATCTGACTATCAACCTACTTATGACCCATATTCAGTCGTATTTTCGGCGGACGGCAACACGTTAGGAGTTGAGTCGAGGTACTATACTGAGGCATTATTATGGGACATTGAAAGTAAACGCCCACAACCGACAGGAAAAAGGCAATACCTATATCCTTCTACGAGTACGGAAACCTATGTCGTCAGCATTAGCGGGAAGAGACTCACGCTTCAAGAAACCGGAAACGACGAGTTGCCAACTATTGAATTCATGGAACATGAAAAAGAGTGGGTTCGACCGGCATTCGCACCTATGGCGAACCTCCTTGCATGTGCTGATGAAGAGGGAACAATCGTTGTATGGAACGCACAAAGTGGGCATGAACAATGTAAACTCAAACACCAACTTAAATACCTTCCACACGACCAATCCCGAATTACACTATTGGAATTCAGTCCAGATGGCAGATTTCTTCTAAGTCAAGAGTTCGTCAAGCCGTCTGCTCGACTTTGGGATGTAGAACGCGGTGAAGAGATACATGAATTTCCAGGCGATAAGGTTGGGGATGTCGGAGGGTTTTCTCCGTGCGGTTTGTATGTGACTTGTGGCGGAGAGGAAGGACCAGATTACATGTTATGGGACGTTAGCCATCGTGAAGTTTCTGCAGTCATACAAAGTGTAGAAACACCACTATCGAATGGAAGATATTTAAAATTTGTTTTTTCGCCATGCGGTTCATATTTAGCATGTGGCGGAGGATTAAGAAAACCAGAACTCCTGTTATGGGACGTAAAACACGGTCAAATCCATAAATGTATATCTTTACCCAAACATTATGATAATATGATGGCATTAGCATTTTCGCAATGTGGAAAGTATTTCGCTGGTGGTCTATGGTGGCAGCAAGGTTTTAAGAAGGTTCCTATCCATTTGTGGGAGACTGAGACAGGTAAGCTAATCAGCACATTTTTGGGGCATCCAACGGACATCCAAGGACTCGCTTTTTCACCGAATAACGAACTTTTGGCAAGCGCGAGTTTTGACGGGACTATCCTTCTCTGGGATTTGATACCCTATCTGTAGATGAAAGAAAAAGATGACTTTTTTCGCATTTTGGTGTATACTGCTATTCCAATCTCACAAAACCGACGCGACACGGTTAGACCATAACTTCGTCGCACCCAATGAGGACATAAGAAATGCCCACCGAGCACCCACTTCTGGATGTCAGCGAAACTAATGTAGATATCGAAGTATATTTAGAACGAATCGGCGAAATCACATATCGGTTTCCAATATACGACTCAAGGGATCACTCATTCCAGATGGTGGTGGACAACCAACGTTGGTTCGTCAAACACGGTAACACGCCACAAAATATCGCGTGGCTCAAGCAAGCCGTTCATTTTCATGCCGCTGTCCAGCACGAAGCAGTTCCTCAATTGCACAATACTTTCACCACACCCAATGGCTTCACATTGGTCTACGACTGGATAGATGGCGAGGGGCTGCGTCCGGAAAGGGAACTCCGTACTGATGAAGTCCATCCCCGTGATAGGTTTTGTGCACTGCCAGCGTCTGAAATCATTGATGCACTTAACGTTATTTATGATGTCCACATCCTCATCGCAAAAAGGGGCTTCATCGCTGAAGACTTTTACGACGGCAGCATCATTTATAACTTTGAGAAAAAGCAGATACATCTGTACGATTTCGACTTCTACCATCCGGGACCTTTCATAAACAATCGCGGCCGGTTGTACGGCTCGTCTCGCTTTATGGCACCGGAGGAATTTCAGAAAGGTGCGCGCATTGACGAAAGAACAAACGTCTTTATGTTAGGACGGACAGCCTTCGTGCTCCTCGCTAACAATAGCGATTCACGAGACGATTGGAAAGGCAACGATGCCTTATGGCACGTCGCGAAAAAAGCGACGAATGCGGACAAAGAATTGAGACATCAATCCGTCCAAGAATTTGTTTCGGCGTGGCATGCCGCGATTGCTAATGACTAAATTCTGATGGCTTGATTTGATCCAGGCGGCATAAGAAACCGAACAGATTTCCAGAGACGCTGTAAATTCACCGAACACCATCATGGAATGATGTATAGGAGGTTCATAATTAAAAAAATGAAAAAAATTACCGACAATGAAATTCAATTCTTCAACGATAACGGCTATCTCATTCTGAAAGGGGTTATCCAACCCGATGAACTCGCTGTTACACAAAGCGAAAGTCAACGGCTGATTGACGAGATTTTGGCAGGCGGACCGGCAGATGAATGGTGCAACCGTGGCCCTGAAAAAATCCCGTACTATCTGACCTATCTCCACTCCCACCCGAATGAATTTTCTCTAAGGTTACTGGGGCACCCATTTATAGGTGATTTATTGCACCGGATTATTGGACCCGATTTTATTCCGTGTTATGAATCCCTTGTTTTCAAACTGCCGAAACACGGTTCTTCTGTCAGATGGCATAGAGACGGCAATGCAATCCGCGAAAATCACCCGATCTTCAACGTTGACATATATCTTGATGATTCAACCGTCGATAACGGCTGTGTCTGGGTCATCCCGAAGAGCCATCTCTGGGGAATTGAAGAGGCTCAGGAGGTTATCGACCGCGGTGAAGTCAATTTTGAACGGGAAGACGCAGTGCCAGCAGAGGTTGAACCGGGGGACATTCTGCTCCATCATACCAAAGTCTTGCACGGCAGTAAAATCAACACGAGCGATACACTTCGGCGCGTCATCTACTTCGATCAGCGGACACCCCGGTGGAACGAGCGGTACAAGTGGTGGCAATCGGAGTTCCTGACACAACGCTGCAAAATGTATCAACGCGCGCTTCATGAACGCCGCACCAATCCATATTCGTCGGATGCGGAACAGTTCGCCTACGAAGTGCCAACAGATATGCCGACGTGGGATCTAAACGACAATTTTGATCTGCGGATTCAGCACCGTGCGTATGCGTATCAAGGATAACGCCAATTTTCTGGAAGCACGACTTATCAATTGTATTTGGTTGCCAGAACAAACACAATCTGAAACCACACTGTTGGGTGTATCTATTGGAGATAGGACTCAGGCATTTCTTTTTAAAGTCCCCCTGATAAGGGGGATTTAGGGGGTTAAATATATCGAAATTAGCACTTTTTGCGTCCAAATGTCCTACATTTACTCGATTTGCGTAAGTCTTAGGAGATTTATCCCATGAAGAAAACCGTCTCTTCGATATTCCTGACGTTCATCTTTTTGTTTATATTCTCTCAACCAAACGGCTTCACTGAAGAAAGCACACGTTGGCGTTTGCCGGAAGGTGCTAAAGCTCGCCTCGGGAAAGGCAACATCAAACAAATAGCGTATTCACCGCATGGTATGCATTTAGCGGCAGCGGGAAGTGCTGGCATTTGGGTCTATGATATGACAGTCCATAGCGAAGTGGCACTTCTTACGGGAAATATGGGACCTGTCAGGAGTATCGCATTCAGTCCAGACGGAAGTATCATCGTGAGTGGCAATGAAAACGGAACCGCCTGGGTGTGGAATAGGCACACAGGCAAGCATATTCAAACCTTCAAAATTTCTGTCTCTATATTTAGCGTTGCAATTAGTCCAGATGGAAAGACTATCGCCACCGGCAGCGGAGAGGAAGCGGAGATGGGAAGTATAGGAACCACATTATTGGATATCACAACAGGCGAATTTCTCAAATCATTCGGAGGACCCTATGAAGTTTTGAGCGTATGTTTCAGTCCGGATGGAAAGACGCTCGCCAATAGTGGAAATGAATGGGACAGCAATATCCGCTTGTGGGATGTTCAGACTGGCAAACTCCTCAAAACCCTCAAAAAACGTACGGCTTTTGAAGATTTTGAGGGTCGTGATGTCAACAGTGTCGTTTTTAGTCCGGACGGAAATATGATCGCCAGCGGCAGTGGTAATGGAACCATCCGCCTATGGAATGCTCACACAGGTGAATTCATCAAATATCTTGTAGGACATACGAAGTCTGTCAATAGCGTGGTTTTTAGTCCAAACGGAAATAGGCTCATTAGTACTGGCACCGACGGTGTCTGCTTATGGGATGTCAACACCGGTGAATACATCAAGGAAGTTCAAATTCCTGCGGTCAGTGCAGCTTTCAGTCCGGATGGAAGGACATGCGCGATTGCAAGCGAAACAGGTATATCTGTACGGAATGCTCATACTCTCCAATTCCTCGAGGGTCTTAGGGAAAATAGAGGTTCAGAAGATAATAACTTCAGAGGAAAAGATATAGGTTCAATCGGAAGTGTGGCTTTCAGCCCAGATAGAAACACGATTGTTAGTTGTGGAGGGAACAACATCCACCTATGGGATGCCCACACTAATCAACTCCTTAAAACGTTGATAGGACATACGGATGCTGTCAACAGTGTCGCTTTTAGTCCGGACGGCGAGACAATCGCCAGTGCAAGTAACGACAGAACCATCCGCTTATGGAATGTCAGCACACGTAAACGCCTCAAAACGCTGATGGGACATACGGATTCGGTGAATAGTGTCGCTTTCAGCTCGGACGGCGAGACAATCGCCAGTGCAAGTAACGACAGAACCATCCGCTTATGGAATGTCAGCACACGTAAACGCCTCAAAACGCTGATGGGACATACGGATTCGGTGAATAGTGTCGCTTTCAGCTCGGACGGCGAGACAATCGCCAGTGCAAGTAACGACAGAACCATCCGCTTATGGAACGCCAACACAGGTGAACCCCTCAAAACCCTCACAGGACATATAGAGAACGCCAACACTGTGACCTTTAGTCCGGATGGAAACACTATCGCCAGTGGGAGTGGGAGATTGGTATATTTAGGTGGAAGCGAGGATCAGGGAACGTGTGTGGGGCAAGAAATTCGCCTATGGAATGCTAACACTGGTGAACTTCTCAAAACTCTCAAAGGTCATACGTCTGTAATCAATAGTGTGGTTTTCAGTCCAGACGGAAGCACTATCGCCAGCGGCAGCGGACATTGGATGGGTTATGAAGGCACATACAGCACCGGTGAGGAAGTCCGCTTGTGGAATGCTCACACTGGCGAACTTCTCAAAACCCTCACAGAACATAAAAATGTGGTCTCAAGCGTAGTATTCAGTCCAGATGGAAGCTATATCGTTAGTGGAGACTGGTGGTATTACTGGGGCAACGGACATTTCAGTAGTGGGGCTTTAAGCGGAGAAATCCGTGTTTGGGATGCTCACACGGGTGAACATCTCAAAACGCTTACAGGACATACGGGGGGCATCTCAAGCCTGACATTCAGTCCCGATGGGAAAGTGCTTGCCAGCGGGAGGACAGATGGCACGATACTCTTATGGGATTTCTCCACACTACTGTAACCCGTCTCTATCACAGCAAATATTAATGCTGACCGTCCAATAAACATTCAGATAAATCACGCAATACTGACGAAATAGGAGAGAAATTAATGAACGTTCTACTGATAGGCGGTTCGGGACACGTTGGAACCATGACGCTCCCTTACATGAAGAGCCATCACAATTTCCGAGTCCTTGATGTCAACCCGCCTAAGGATACCGCTATAGACTATATCCAAGGATCCGTTACCGACCCCGACATCGTTCAAGAAGCATTGAAAGGGATGGATACGTTCGTTTATATGGTCATGCTGCAACCGACGAGTGATCGTTCCTCTGTCGCGGATTTCAGCGATATTGTCGCAAACTATGAGGTAAACGCCAAGGGGCTGCATATCGTTCTACATGCAGCGAAGGAAGCAGGCATCCGACACGCTGTTTATACAAGCACCTTCACCGTGCATGAGCGGACGCGAAACAACTTCCCTTATGAAGATGTCGTGCCGCGCGATAATCCCGGTGTCTATGGGTTAACCAAAGGCTTCGGTGAGCAGGTCTGCGAATACTTCGCGCGGGAACACGGTATGTCGCTTATCGCCTTGCGAATTACGGGACCTTCTACACGTGAACAGTGGCTTGAGCGTTACAACCAACCGAAAAATTCGTCAGTGCACATCTGGTGGACAGATGAGCAAGACTTAGCGACTGCCTACCTCGCTGCCATCTCAGTTGAACACGAAGGCTTTGACGCTTTCTTCATCGCGGGAGACCACGAACAGAAGGAAATCAACCTCTCAAAAGCGAAACGCCTACTCGGTTGGGAACCGTTGACGCATACGCGTGTGTGAAAAGGAACGGATCGCGAGCACTGGGAAACCCCCCAGCAAAAACACTCGCTCCTACAAAAAGGTCGCTGACACACGCGTGCGAAAAGGCTATGAGGCTAATCGGTTTTCGCTAAAGGAGAACCTTCGTTATGAATATTAGGGTATTCTCCATTTTTTTGCCGCTTTTTCTCATTTCATTTCTGCTGCTATCCAACACCTTCGGCGAAGACTATACGCAAATGAATCTCCCTGAAGGTGCCATCGCGCGATTTGGGAAAGGTAAGATCGCCGAAATAAAGTATTCTCCAGATGGGACACAACTCGCAGTAGCGAGTGGTATTGGGGTCTGGCTCTACGATACATCTACCTACCGAGAGATTGACCTACTCACTGGACACACAGCATTAGTCAAAGCTGTGGCGTTCAGTCCGGATGGAAAAACGATCGCCACTGGAAGTTCGGATGGTACCATCCACGTCAGGAATAAGGTCACAGGCACACATAAGAAGAGATTCATTGGCGCCACACATAAGAAGAGATTCATTGAAGCAGACGATGAACTCAGAATTAGAGACGATGGATTCAGAATTAATACGCTTGTATTCAGTCCCGATGGAAAAACGCTTGTTAGTAGTGATGATGGTAACATCCGCTTATGGGATGCAGATACGGTTGAGCTCAAGCAAACGCTCATCGGACACACAGATGAGGTCCGGAGCGTGGTTTTCAGTCCCGATGGCAGCAGCCTTGCGAGTGGCAGCGCAGATGGCAGCATCCGCTTGTGGGATATGCCAACAGGCAAACATAAGATGACTTTTCCCGACGAGAGGGGTTCGGTCTTAAGCGTAGTCTTCAGCCCAGACGGGAAAACCATTGCTGCTGTAAAGGCAACCATTGCTGCTGGAAATTGGAAATACGCTATCGGCTTGTGGGATGCTGATACAGGGAAACAAAAGATGGCCTTTACTGAGCATGAGGATGTCTGGAGTGTTATTACGTTTAGTCCGGATGGTAACACCCTTGTTAGTGGAAGTTTTGACGGCCCCATTCTCCTTTGGGATGTAAAAACCGGAACCCTGAAGAAAATGCTCACTAAAATGTATCCTGGAGTTAGGCGTGTAGCATTCAGTCCGGACGGAAAAACACTCGCAACTGGCAGCAGAGCTGGTATCTATCTATGGAACGTTGAAACATGGGAGATCCAGAAAACAATTGC
Organism: Candidatus Poribacteria bacterium; assembly: GCA_026706025.1. Lineage (NCBI taxonomy): Bacteria > Candidatus Poribacteria > Candidatus Poribacteria bacterium. The sequence goes on along the minus strand of JAPOZO010000035.1, from coordinate 57,040 downwards.
GGGGTACTTGTCTTCGGTCGATTGTGTCGCGTTCAGCCCTGATGGAAAAACAATTGCTAACGATAGTTTTAGAGGCAACATCTACCTATGGGACGTACAAACAAAGAGACACAAGAAAACAATTTCTGAATCCACGGCTTGGACCAATGATTTGGCGTTCAGTCCCGATGGAAAAACACTTGCCAGTGGGAGTCGTGAGGGTATTCATTTATGGGATTTAGACACAGAGACACCCAGAATTCCACCCATAGAACGAAGAGTCTATGCTGAATGCTTGGCGTTCAGTCCCGATGGAAAAACGATCGCTTCTGGCAGTGGCATGGAAAGAATTCATCTTTGGGATGCACATACCGGTAAACACAAACAGACGCTCACGCCCCCGCTCACGGTCCCCGGACAACTTAGACATATAGATGTCATCAACAGCATCGCGCTTAGTCCGGATGGGAAAACTATTGTCAGTGGGAGTCCGGACGGTACCATCCGACTGTGGGATGTAGGTACAGCTAAGGTAACGCTCATGGAACATCCAAAACCGGTTAAGTGCGTAGCATTTAGTCCCGATGGAAATACAATTGTCAGTGGTGGTGGAGATAGTGAGATCCGTTTGTGGAACACCGCAACAGGTGAACTCAAGCGAACGCTCTTTGGACATACACTATGGGTCATTAGTGTAGCATTTAGTCCCAGTGGAAACACACTCGCAAGCGGTGGAGCGGAAGGCAACATCCATCTATGGGACCTTGAAACAGGCAAACACAAGAAAACATTCAGAGGGCACACGTCTTTGGTCAATAGTGTGGCGTTTAGTCCTGACGGAAAAATGCTTGTCAGTGGAAGTCTGGACTGTTCAGTCCTTCTGTGGGACCTGGCACCTTCAACATCACAAAATCGACAGTGAATGTTTGGTATTGTTGATCCGTTTTATCAAAAAGGAAAGTTGGTAATGAAGAAAACACTTGGGCAGATACTCGCCAGCGGAAGTAATGATTGCACGGTGTTGCTGTGGAGGCTGCGTTAATACTGACTGAACAACTCTGTAATTTGACAAAAACCGCATTGCATGATACAATATAATATAATCAAACCAAAAGTCTACGTCGAAACAACTGTGGTCAGTTATTTAGTCGCAAGACCAAGCCACGATGTAACATTGGCCGCCCGGCAACAAGCAACGCAACAACTGTGGACAGAATATGCCGATAACTTTGAGTTTATTATTTCAAACATAGTTGTCAGTGAAATCAGGGAAGGTGATCCAATAGCAGCCCAACGAAGGCGTGAGGTGTTGGCGGGTTTAACCGTATTGGATATGTCACCAGCGGCGAATATGCTTGCCCAAGACCTTATAGATGCTGGTGCTGTCCCACAAAACTTGATGCCGGATGCACAACATATCGCTGTTGCCGCGGTGAACAGCATTGAATACTTAATTTCTTGGAACTATAAGCACATTGTGAATGAAACCAAACGGCAGCTGATAAACGAAGTTTGTCACGCAGCTGGATTTCAACCCACAACTCTCTGCACACCTATAGAACTTATTGAGGAAATTCAAGTGAAAGAAAAAATTGACACCCGCATGGATCCTGTCTTAGAAGAATGCTATCGGATGAAAGAAGCATTTGCTGCTAAATTCAACTCTATGCAGGAACTTTATGACTATTTAGTGGCAGAAACAGAAAAAAATAAAGCCCTCGGTTGGAAATACCTTCCGCCACCGCCGGCTCGAAGCAACGAAAATAAAAAAGACTGATCCACTCACATAGAGATTTTTAGACAGACATAGTTTCCCCGCTGCGTCCGGTGGGTAAGGTTTCTGTTCCCACAAAACTAAAAATGGCACAGAATAATCCAAATATCTTTCATAAATATACTATTGTTGTACGAGGCATCTGAGCAAAAACTTTACAAGTTATTGATGACACGACTCCCGAATGTTCTTAAGATAAGAAATTTTAATGTAATGTAAGGAAAAATCGTCTATGACCCAACATCCAGAACTCACGTTAACAATGGAACCCCGTCCGTTCCAAACCCAACGCCGAGACGCGTGGTGGCTACAGCCTTTAGCGGTATTTCTCGGGTTGGGAATCTTCGTCCTTTACGGACTCTTTCGCGTTTTTGAAGGGGATCATTTCATTCACGGCCCCTACCTATCACCTCTCTACTCACCGGTGCTTTTCGGTACTGAAGGGGTGGCGCATAGTCTTGACCACAGTTGGTTTGGTCCGATGCCGTCTTGGATACCAGGTTTCATTACCCCGGCAGTCCTGATTATGTGGGCACCACTTGGATTTCGCTTTACATGCTACTACTATCGCGGCGCGTATTACAAAGCATTTTGGGCAGACCCACCCTCTTGCACAGTGTCAGAACCTCGTAATAACTACAGGGGCGAACATTCGTTTCCATTGATTATACAGAATATCCATAGATATTTCCTTTATCTCGCAATCGTCTTTATCGGTATTCTCGCTTACGATGTATGGAAAGCACTTTGGTTCGACGATGGTAATGGTGGGACAACCTTTGGCATCGGCGTAGGTACCATCATTTTGGCAGGTAACGTCGTCCTTTTAGGCGGTTATACGCTCGGATGTCACTCTTTACGACACTTGGTCGGCGGTGCTGTTGACTTGCTCTCCAAAGCACCGGTCCGTCGGCAAGCATACAATTGTGTCAGCTGCTTAAATCGTCGGCACATGCTCTGGGCATGGATGAGTCTCTGCTGGGTCGGTTTTTCGGATGTATACGTCCGCTTTATAGCACCGGCAGTGGGTCAGGACTGGATTACATTTTAAGAAGTGTTTATAATTGAGAAGAAAGAGGAAACATTAACGTGGCATCTTACGAAACGCATGAATATGATGTATTAATAATCGGAGCAGGTGGCGCGGGACTTCGCGCTGCCATTGAAGCCGCTGTAGGCGACCTTAAAGTAGGACTTGTGTGCAAATCTCTGCTTGGTAAAGCACACACTGTCATGGCAGAAGGCGGAGTCGCTGCTGCTTTGGCGAATGTTGATGAAAGAGACAGCTGGCGCGTCCACTTTGCCGACACCATGCGCGGTGGACAATATCTCTCCAACGCACGCATGGCAGAACTCCATGCACAGGAATCCCCTGACCGCGTCCGTGAACTTGAAGCATGGGGTGCACTCTTTGACAGGACACAAGAAGGTGGTATCCTTCAGCGGAACTTCGGTGGACATCAATACCCACGCCTCGCACACGTCGGAGACCGGACAGGATTGGAAATGATCCGCGCTTTACAGGATCACGGCATCCATCAAGGCATTGAAGTGCACATGGAAAATACCGTCGTTTCGCTTCTGAAAACAGGGGACAGGGTATCGGGTGCTTTCGGTTACGAGCGTGAAAAAGGACGTTTCAAAGTTTTCGCTGCGAAAGCCGTTGTCTTGGCAACAGGTGGTGTCGGGAAGGCATACAAAATTACAAGCAATAGTTGGGAATATACCGGTGATGGACATTCCCTCGCATACCACGCTGGGGCGGAACTTATTGACATGGAATTCGTCCAATTCCACCCGACGGGTATGGTGTGGCCCCCCAGTGTCCGAGGTATTTTGGTTACAGAGGGCGTCCGTGGTGAAGGCGGTACCCTTACAAACAGCGAAGGCAGACGCTTCATGTTTGACGACATCCCTGAACTTTATGTGAACCAAACGGCGGATAACCCCGAAGAAGGATGGCTGTATACGCAAGGTGATCGAGAAGCGCGCCGTCCACCTGAACTTTTAACACGCGATCACGTTGCCCGCTGTATTGTTCGGGAAGTGCAAGAAGGCAGGGGCAGCCCACACGGCGGTGTCTTCTTGGATATAGCGTGGATTAAGGAAAAAATTCCGAACGCGCCTGAACATATCCGTAGGAAACTGCCGAGTATGTACCACCAGTTCAAAGAACTCGCTGACATCGACATCACACAAGAACCGATGGAAGTCGGTCCGACGACGCACTACATCATGGGCGGTATCCGCGTCGATGCAGACTCACAGATGACAGCGGTTCCAGGACTTTTCGCGGCAGGCGAATGCGCTGCGGGTTTACACGGTGCGAACAGACTTGGCGGTAATTCCTTATCTGACTTGCTCGTCTTCGGCAAGCGTGCTGGTGAGTACGCCGCGCGGTTTGCAATGGAAAATGAAGCAGTTCCACTTGATGCAGCAGAAATTGATACAATCGCCGGGCATACACTAAAACCGTTCGAGAACCCGCCAAACAATAGCAATGGCAACCAAATGGGTCCCTACGACATCCAAGCACAACTCCAAGAAAAAATGCAGGAACTCGTAGGAATTGCCCGAAGCCAAGAAAGTCTCACACAAGCCTTGGCGGAGATCCAAGACCTACGCGAAAAAGCGGAGATCGTCCACGCTATCGGCAATCGAGAATACAATGCTGGGTGGCATACTGCGCTTGATCTTGACTGCCTACTCACGGTTTCCGAGGCGATTGCGCTTGCAGCATTAGAACGCAGGGCAAGCATCGGGGCACATTCACGAGACGATCATCCAGAGAAAGAGGAACCGGGTGCAGGCAAATATAACACGATCATCAAAAAAACAGATGATGGCACAATGGATATCTACCGACAACCGGTTGATGAACTCCAAGCCGATCTGCAAGAAATCATAGACGAGGTGGGATAGCATTTTAATTATTCGCAAGGCGTCGCAAGGCGTTAAATCAGGTGTTTTGTTTATCAAAGGGTTCTGCTCATATCCGCCTGCGCCGTTGTTGCAGGCTGTTGTCTTGGGTAAAATTAGAAGCCGTAGCCCGTAACGTAGTGGAGGGCGGATCTACGGAGAGGCACTTCATTCATCAAACTGACTTGACCGAACCGCAAGGAAAATTAAAAAAATGGCGAAAGCAACTTTTAGAATTTGGCGCGGCAATGCAGATGGAGCCGAATTTGTCGATTACGATACCGAGGTCTCCGAAGGCATGGTGGTTTTAGACGCTGTCCACCGTATCCAAGCCGAACAGGCAAACGATATGGCTGTCCGATGGAACTGCAAGGCGGGGAAATGTGGCTCCTGTTCCGCCGAAGTCAACGGGCAACCGAAATTGATGTGCATGACACGTCTCAATGACCTATCGCTCGACGAACCCGTTACAGTTGAACCTATGCGCGCCTTCCCACTCATCAAAGACCTCGTTACAGACGTGTCGTGGAACTTCAAAGTCAAAGAGAAGATGAAACCTTTTACGCCACGTCCACCCGATGCTGAAGACGGTACTTGGCGGATGGAACAGGAAGATATCGACCATGTCCAAGAATTTCGGAAGTGCATTGAGTGTTTCCTCTGCCAAGATGTCTGCCATGTCCTTCGCGAACACGATCTTCACGACGAATTCATTGGACCGAGATTCTTTGTTTATGCTGCATCTTTGGAGATGCACCCGATCGACACCGAAAACCGGTTGGAAGAACTGAAGGATTCAGACGGCATCGGGTACTGCAATATCACAAAGTGTTGCACAAAGGTATGTCCAGAGCATATCACAATTACGGATAACGCCATCATCCCTCTCAAAGAACGCGTGGTTGACGAGTTCTACGATCCAATCAAAAAACTCTTCCGCGTCTTTAGCCGTTGACAGTTACCGTTGCCGTGGTAACATTTTTTTACAGCGAAACATCAGAGAAAAACGCTTACGAACCCATACAGTGACTATGTTCTCAACCATATTTGGAAAATCACCAAAAAACGAAAAAAGTTACCATTTGGTAACTTTTTAAGAAGATTGGTAACTTTTTTAGCACAAAATTTCTCTTGACACATACAATTCGGAGATGTTAGAATCATGGGAACCAGCAAGAATGATACTTTAAGAGTCGGCGTGATTGGCCCCGGTGGCGCAGGACGTGGTAACACACTCGGTTTCGCAACACACCCTGATGCAGAAGTTGTCGCCGCAGCCGATACACATGAAGGCAGTTTAGACGCTTTAGAGAATGCCCTCCAAGAACGGGTTGATGGCTACAAAGCGAATAGTCTTAACCGGTACCTCGGTGAACATGAATTCATTGAGATGCTTAATCACGAAGATCTGGATATTGTCGGCGTTTTCTCACCGCACTCCCTGCACGATATTCATGTCAAATACGCACTCCGCGCGGGTTGTCATGTCATCGTCGAAAAACCGATGGCGAACATCGTCGGCGATGCGATCTCCATTACCAAAATTGCGATGGGCAGTGGGCTACACCTTGTTGGCGGGTATCAACGCCATTATGAAGATACCTATATGGCAGGTAGGCGTGCAATCGCTGAAGGACGCATCGGAAATCTACAGAAGTTTGAGGTTTACATGGCACAACGGTGGGGAGCAGGTGGATGGCGAGGGGATCCCCGCTTCTCCGGTGGTGGTCAACCTAACGACTCTGGTAGCCATCTCCAAGATATATTCCTGTGGATGACCGGGGCATTGCCGAGTGAAGTCTACGGAACAACCGACATGAAGTTTGAGGACGACGACGGAAACCTCGTCCCGAAGTTCGTCGAAATTAATTCCTATTCCGATGTAACCTTAGATAATGGTGCTGAAGGGACAATCACCATCCTCGGTAACACACGCGTCGGGTTTGAAGAATGGGTAATTCTTGAAGGTGACGAAGGCACGATTGAAATCAAAAACGGGATTCGGTACACACCCAAAGACGGCGAAGCAGAACCTCTTGCTTACCCGCGCCCCGAAGGATACCCGCGCAACAAAGTCGATCAACTCGTTGGCTTAGTGAAAGGCAACTACGAGGCAAACTATACCTCCGGCATCAACGGCGTACGCACCAGTTGGTTGACAAATTCAATCCTTGAAGCGGGTAGGGGGCCCGACGCGAAAAATAGAGTAGATTGCGACGAACTCATCGAAAAAGAAGGGTACACCCGGCAAGAAGTTTTAGCACTAATTGATGAAAGCGCGTCCAAATCGTACTACTAAAGTAATCTAAGTTGCCACGTTTTATGAAATAAGCAAGAATTAGAGAGCAGGACACCATAAAATACCAGAATTAGAGAAAATTCTGGCATTTCCAATCAAAATGGTGTACGTTTGTCTAAAATCTTGTAAGTAACAACTTGGGTTAAAGTAGGGTTGCCTACTCCGATGGATTGGCTATGAAGAAAGGAGAAAAACCGTGAAATTTCTGGCACAACTCGCTGTTAAAAGTATGAAGTGTTTCGCATTTACTGCTGTTATATTGGTAGCAGCATCGCAAATCGGATGCTTACCTGGAAGTGCCTTAAGCAAGGCAGAAACACTGGCAGAAAACAAAGATTACTATGGTGCGATTGAGGCTTACCAAAGTATTGTAGATACCCAACCCGGCACACCGGAAGCACTTCAAGCACAACTCGCTATAGGTAAACTGTCAATTAAACAGATGAACCGACCAGCAGAAGGTATCAAAGCCTACGAAGCAGTTATCGCTGCTGCACCCAAAAGTGACGAAGCCGCCGAAGCGTACTATGAACTTGGCATGTACTATTACAGAGAAAAGGATTATAAAGCCTCACAAACGCAATTTGACGCAATCGTTAATAATTTCCCACAATTGGAATTAAGCCACAATGCGCATCTAATGTTGGCGAAAAGTTTTGAGGAAAGCAAGAACTTTGAGCAGGCGGCAGAGGCTTTTGATAGTTTCGCGAATCGCAATCCGAGAAGCAAGCGAGCAGCACTGGCACTTGAGAATAAGGCACGCATTCAACGCCAACACCTCGATGACGAAGAGGAAGCGAAACGCACCAACCAATTACTCGTTAAGAGATATGGAAAGGTAGAAGGTGCTGAAGATTCGGTCGAAAAGGCGAAGCAAGAACTCAGAGACTTCAACGCCACTATCCCAGAACCCGACGACCCGCTGGCAACGCAGCAGGGAAGAGCGTTGGCACAGTCTGAAGCCCGACGTGAACGCGATCGCCCGCGCGGCGGCGTTGAGAGAAGTCCAGCAATGGGCAATACCAACGTCGAAATCCCCGACTCTGGATTTGGGATCGGTGCCGCAGAGGTTATGCGGAACTTTGGTGGACAGGGCGGTATCGCAGGCGATGACCAAGGCAGTTACCACGATGCTGAACTCATGATTGCTAACTTCTTCTACGGCGATGAAAGTTATCGTGATGCGGGCGCGTTATACTTTGACGCGATTGCGCGCGCGGAAGCCGAAAAAGTGAAAATCGATCCGTACACCTACCTCAAACTCTCGATTTGTTACCGAAAGGTCGGGATGCATCAACGCGCGAAAGAGGTACTCAGAAAAGCCGCAAGTCGAGATGGGAATGTCGTTGATGCTGTTATTAACACCGGTCGAAATCACTATACTTCCGAAGCATATGAAAACGCGATAGAAACCTATAATTCTGTCATCGGAATGAGTCGGAGTAAAGATTCTGAGATTTACTGGCTAATCTCGCTGGCACACAAAAAATTAGGCGAACCTGAGAAGGAACGAGAGGTTCTCGAACGTTCTATTGCCGCGAACACGCAGAATACAGACGCGTTGCAAAGTCTTGCCGAAGTACTCCACTATCGGTTGAAGGATCGGAAAACCGCTGCAGTCTTCCAAGACCTTGTCGATCAGAAAGGGGATTCGTACATCGGTGCGAAAACGCTCGGTGATCTCACCTATAAGTACGGAAATTACGTCCAAGCCCGTGCGAGGTATAAAGCTGCCGCTCGAATAGCAAAACGGTTGTTTGATAAATCAGAAATTGAAGCCGAAAAGCGAGAACTTCGCAACCAGATCGTCTATGCAACGATCCTTTCGGCACGCGCAACTTACCAACTCAAGAAACCGGAAGACGCGCAAAAGATTATAGACGAACTCGCGGCGGAATACCCAGAACACGCGTTGGTCCCTTACGGTAGAGGTGAACTGGCACTTCTCAATGGAGATGCCGAAACCGCCGTTGCCGAATTCAAAGCGGCAATTGAGAAAAATCCACACTCTGATATTGCAGTCATCGCCCTTGGGGATTATTATGTGTCACAAGGCTATAATGACGATGCAATCGCCCTTTGGGAAGGTTTCCTCGCGAATAACCAGTACAACCAGAACGTCCAGCGCAGCCTTAAAAAGTTGAAAGGGGATGCCGAAAAGACTGAAGAGTGATAGCACCCCCAACCTAAAGGTTGGGGCTTCGGCTTCGTAGATAGGGCGGTTTTCTCAAAGAGGCAACCGTCTTAATCCGTCTCCACCAGCAAGCGATTCCCTGAAGGGCGAAAAAATCCCTACAGGCATATCAAGGCAGAAGGTTCTTGGCTACCCCCGCTTGCCTCTATCCGAAGCCAATAGAAAAAGTTGAAATAGAGAGCAGTCATACAACGTGCAGACTTTTACCTCTGCACCGATTCACACTTTCGTGCAATTACGCGTTAACTGCTCAACATACTTTTATAGTGGTATTGAACACTAACACTTTTTGACTACCTTTATAAGTCAAATTGTGGAATAGTGTAGGTCTGAAAACTATCTCTATATCCTGCGATTTTTTCAAATAACGGACCTTTTTTGAAAAAAACTTGACTTTTACAGCCAATTGTGTATAATTAATACTTAAAGTTCTTAACTTCCTCGCGCAAGCACGCTTTTCCGCTGACGAAATAGTGTAAACTCCTGAGAAATGCGTACTTTGAAGAAAACGAGTCACTGGCTGCAAGGTAATGTGTGTACCCTTCGCTTCAATATGTTCCCTAACAATATGGAAACAGAGGAGCGGTATTCTTAGATTGAAACCATCTGCCAGCATACATTGCAACGCAACTATACGAGAAACATTCCCGCGGGCAACATTGCACCTACTCCACCGATACCCTTTTATACCTTGCATTTTGCCTTATTGTGTATCTCAACGGCAATATCTCATGCACTCGGTTTGGGTATCATACCAGTTTAACCGGCTTTGTAGAAAATCCGGTCTTCGTGCCTTAGTCTCCCTATGCTGCTTTATTAAAAGAGCATTTTTGGAGAACTCGGTGAATGCGGTTTCAGCCGTGCACCGAAAATGATAGAAACCAACATTAGTAAATTATTCTACAGAATCAGCCCCGATTCCATCTTAACCTTCTCTGCGTATCCTGCTTTTTGCGAAGGCATCTTGACATATCGCATATTTGAGTGGGAACTAAGAATTCGCTTAGGTTGTTAGATGAACACCACGGTGAAATGATTACCTTGGAACCGGGCACAACGAGGAGTATTAGAAACTATGGAGAGCTTGGACATTGGCAAGCTCCAAGAAATGGAGTTCTCGGAACTCAAAGATTTTGCGCAGACTCTCGGAGTGGACGAATACACCGGGTCTCGAAAAGAGGAATTGATCAACGAAATCATAGAGGCTAAATCTGAGGAGGACATCCAATTTTATGGCGGTGGTGTCTTGGAAATCTTAGATGATCGGGATCAACACTACGGTTTTCTCCGTTCATCGCGCTCTAACTATTTGCAGAGCAACGAGGATATTTACGTGTCCTCATCGCAAATTCGGCGCTTTGATTTACAGACCGGGCATGTTGTTGAAGGTATAATCCGACCGCCTAAGAAGACAGAAAACAAGGCAGAACGTTACTTCGCAATGTTACAAATTGAGAAAGTCAACGGCGAACCCCCGGAAGCTGTCAAACAGAAAATCCTTTTCAATAATCTCACCCCTATCCATCCCTATGAACAATTGAAACTGGAGCACAACGAGTCAGAATTCGGGACGCGGATGATGGATCTAATAGCACCAATCGGGAAAGGGCAACGCGGATTGATCGTCGCGCCCCCTTATAGCGGCAAAACCACACTCCTGAAGAATATTGCCGCCGGTATTGAAGCGAACCATCCAGAAGTCTCTCTCATCTTTCTCCTAATTGATGAGCGCCCTGAGGAAGTTACGGATGTCGCACGCTCCGTCAAAGGCGAAGTTATTAGTTCCACCTTCGACGAACACCCTGAACGCCACATTCAAGTCGCAGAAATGGCGATTGAAAAGGCAAAACGGTGGGCTGAATATGGAAAAGATGTCGTCGTTCTATTAGATAGTATGACCCGATTGGCACGCGCCCACAATGTTATGGCACCTCACAGCGGCAAAACATTGAGTGGCGGTTTAGATGCCATGGCATTCGTGAAGCCGCGCCAGTTCTGCGGCGCAGCCCGAAAATTTGAAGAAGGCGGGAGTCTGACGGTCATCGCAACCGTCCTGGTTGATACCGAAAGCCGCCAAGATGAATATATTTATGAAGAGTTTAAAGGTACCGCCAACATGGAAATTCACATGGAACGCGCCTTGTTAGATCTCCGCATTTATCCACCAATTGACATTGAAAAATCAAAAACACGGCGTGAAGAACTTTTGTTAGCACCAGATGTACTTAACAAAGTCTGGGTACTGCGAAAATTCACAAGCCAAATGGACAACGCGGAATCACTCGAAATGCTCATTGAGCAATTCGGCAAAAATGGCACAAATGCTGAGTTTCTCGAACGAATGGTAGATAATGCTACTTACAGCAACAGCACTACATCTGGGAAAACCAACGCTCGTCCGAAGCGGTAGGTGTATGAAGAATTCCCACACCCTACTTCTTCGGGTCTCAGAAGCGTGGTTACAACGATAATAGAGAATATCAGCCGAATAGCAACTCGCAATTCGGAAATTTTTAAAAATTTAAGGAAGGACATTATGAAACCTGAAATTCATCCTGCAATGGTAGAATGTGTTATCACATGCGTTTGTGGTGCAACCCACAACACACTCGCCATCCAACCCGAAATGCGGGTAGATATTTGTGGAAAATGCCACCCATTCTACACTGGACAACAAGCGCGGTTTATTGACACTGCTGGACGTGTTGAAAGCTTCCGCCGACGTTACGGGCTAACCGAAGAAAAGACCGAAGACGATAAGTAGCCACATAATTCGACCCGAATTCCAAGGAAGACTCCCGTGTCTTAACAGTCTCATGATCTAACTTACAAAAGCCAGACGCTGGGAACGCGCTTAGAGTCGAAATGTGAATTACCCCGTACTTTTAAGGGCTAACAGTAAGTGCTAACTTGCAAGTGGTACCAAAATGTTTGAAAAACTTAAGGACATCGAAACTAAATATGCTGAAGTTGAAAAGGCACTTGGAGATCCAGCGCAAATTTCAAATCAGCAACGATTGATGGAGCTATCCAAAACCCACGCGGAACTCACCCCAATTGTGTCAACCTATCAGGAATACCAGCAGTTAGAATCCGCGCTTGAGGAGACGCGCCTCCTGATAGCATCAGAAACCGATGCTGACATGATTGGATTGGCACAGGAGGAATTGGATAGCCTTACTGCGAAAAAAGACGCATTGACTGAAGAACTCAAATTACTCCTGATCCCGAAAGATCCGAACGATGAAAAAAATGTCATCATCGAAATTCGGGCAGGCACTGGTGGTGAAGAAGCCAGTCTCTTTGCAGCTGAACTGTTTCGGATGTATACCCGCTACGCGGAACGGCAGAATTGGAAAGTTGAACTCCTCAGCGCAAACCCAACGGGATTAAAAGGCTTTAAAGAAGTTATTTTCTCAATTGAAGGGACGCGTGCCTATAGTCACTTGAAATATGAAGGCGGTATACATCGGGTCCAACGAATTCCCACGACAGAGACGAGCGGACGTATTCACACTTCTGCCGCAACGGTAGCAGTACTTCCCGAAGCCGAAGAACTCGATTTAGCAATCGATGAAGCGGCTGAATTGCGAATCGACACCTACCGCTCCTCGGGGCCCGGTGGGCAAAGCGTTAACACAACTGACTCCGCTATCCGAATCACGCACATTCCAACGGGACTCGTCGTAACCTGCCAAGACGAGAAATCCCAGCATAAGAACCGTTCCAAGGCGATGAAAATTCTCCGAGCACGCCTCCAAGAGCAGAAACAAGCTGAGCTTAACAGCGAGAGAGCCGAAACGCGACGCTCCATGGTTGGAAGTGGCGACAGAAGCGAGAAAATTCGCACTTATAACTTCCCACAATCTCGTGTAACTGATCACCGTATCCAATTTAGTTCCTACCAACTTGATGCCGTTGTCGATGGTGATTTAGCAGTTTTCATCGAGCAGCTGACAACTGCCGATCAAGCAGAAAAGTTGAAAGAGACTTAAGCACGTCGACTAAGGGACACAGACTATGTCTAATAAAATGTGGCGTGTGGTAGATTTACTCGATTGGACGACGCGGTATTTTGAACAGCACGGTATCCCAAATCCGAGGTTAGACGCAGAGGTATTGCTTGGACACTTACTCGAGAAAAGTCGCCTGCAGCTCTATCTGCACTTTGAAATGCCTGTCTTCCAAGAACATCTCACGCCGTACCGTGAACTCATAAAAAAGCGCATTGAGCGCACACCTGTTAGTTACTTAACAAATCGAAAAGAGTTCATGGCGTTAGACTTCTACGTAGATGAGCGGGTTCTCATTCCGAGACCAGAGACAGAGCAGCTCGTCGAAACGATTCTCAGAGAAAAAAGAGGGAATTCTGAAAGTTTACTGGAACTCGGTACAGGGAGTGGGATTATCGCTACGAGTCTCGCAGTGCACCAACCGGAATGGGATATTATTGCTACAGACATCTCTGAACCTGCCCTGGCAGTTGCGCAGAAAAACGCTGAAACACACGCCTGCACGGGACAAATCAAATTTCTGTCCGGTGATCTATTTGAACCCATAAAAGCGACAGACCCGACTGGAGAAATTCGATTCGATTGGATAGTTTGCAATCCGCCGTATGTCAAAAAGACAGAATGGGATACCTTGAGTCCGGATGTCCGCGATTATGAACCAGAGATCGCCCTTTTTGCTGGTGACGATGGACTCGCCGTGATCCGTCGATTAATTGCTGAAGCCCCTGAATACCTCGCCTCACACGGAAAACTCCTCTTTGAAATCGGTGATACACAAGCTGATACCGTTCGACCACTTATCGATGCTGAACCCGCCTACTGTACATACAAACTACTCAAGGACTATGCGGAGAAAGAACGGATTGTTCTTGCAAGTGTCCACTAAGCACGCACCAAGATTTTCTCGCGTAAGTAAGATCCTTGCATAGCGAGTTCAATTTAAAGATTGACAATATCCGCTGTTATACCACTGCCTGCACAACCTACAGGCACCCCAGAAATTCTGAAAAAGATTATTTTTCTTGACATATTTTGCGACAATTTGTTACAATAATTGCAAGAAATGTTGGTAGCGCATTAGTTTTCCAAGGCGTGCCACTTTTTTCGTCTTTTTTGAAACGCGATAGGCTATGTTAACGTTATATCGTGTAGCCTGCTATATGAAGGATATTTATAGGCGAAGGAGCAGATTATAATGGCGCGCCAAACACCTAATGATTTATCTGCTGTCGAAGACACCTATCTCGCAACGCAAGCGAAAGCAGGCAATGATGCCGCGTTTAGGCAATTGTTCGACAAGCATTATAAATGGGTTTATAATAAAGCCTACCGAATGCTTGGAAATTACCAGGATACAGAAGAGGTTGCCTCGGATGTATTCATTAAGGTTTGGCAGAAGCTAAACAAAAACAAATGGGACCCAGAAAAAGGTAGTTTTCAAGCATGGTTAAATATGGTGGCTCGAAACACTATTATCGATGCAATACGAAAACGGAACCGGATTCGGGAACATCCGCTCAGCGGTTCACCTGACGAAGATGAACAGCCGCTGAGTAAATATGAGGATCCCTACTCAGGCCCCGAACAAGAATTAGAAGCCGTAGAAGCACAACAGATTTTGGAGAGTGCCCTTGAACAGGTCACTAAATCCAACCATCGGATCGCGTGGATGTTGCGGCACTTAGAAGGGTACAGTATTGCAGAGATTGCCCGCATTCTTAACCGAAAAGAAGGAACCGTGAAGATCTGGATCTTTCGGTGTACAGAAGAATTGCGGAAAATTCTGGTTGCTAAAGGCATCCAGTGGATTTATTAATTTGGAGGACTCACTAATGCGCTTCTGGAAGAAATGGCGGAAGGCTGGGATATCAGCAGACGACCTTAAGAAGGCAGAGATGCTGGAAGCTTATACGCGTTGGCTGAAAAACGAAAAGCTATCTCGTAAGCAGAAAGGTCTTTTGAAGGAAATTAACAGCTTCCCGGAACTTCAGCCGTTGAAACAATTAATCGATTTTACACACTATCGCTTTGAGGAAAGAGAGAACGTCATGTTACCGCCGGGCAGCCAACAACGCGTCGGCGAACGAGTCATGGCAGAAATTCGGGGCGAGGCACCGGAGACCAACGTCTCCACTGACGGGATGCAGCCGCAATTCGGTTATAGTCCACAAGGTATGGGTAACGAAACCACTGAAATTATGCAGGTAGACGCTTCTCTACCGAACGCGGACGCACTGCAACAGTGGGACACCGAACAATCATCCGCATCCCCAGAAATGTTGAAACGTTACGATGCTATCCGGACACTTTCCCGTTTGCACGTCCGGTTTGAGCAGAAGGATGACGAGGTATACGTCACAGACTTAGGCAGTTCTAACGCGACTTACGTTGATAACGAACGTGTCGAAACGTCTACCCCCGTTCAACATGGTTCTACCCTGAAGTGTGGAAAAATTAGCTTCAAAGTCGTTGACATTGAACGTTCATAACTATATGGGAGAAGGATCAGGTGTGCATTGAAAGCAGAACATTTAATGCCCCTGCTCCTTATGGAAGTAGTGCATCTAAGGCATACCAATTCATTAGCATTGTCACATTTCCGACAAGCAACGGTTAGTTACGGACAAGCTTGCTATGTTGAAGCCATCCAACACTACCTCGCCGGCTTGAAATTGGGTGCAGCCCAGCATCACTATATCTATGCCGATCTTGCGAAAGCATACGAGATGGTTGGAGAATGGGATACAGCATTGGCATGCCTTGATATTGCACTTCAGTTGTGTCCAGATTCACCGACAGCCCTTAGACGTAAAGCACGCATCCTTGATGAGAAAGCCTGTTATGACGCGTTGGTCTGTTTGGATGATTTGCAAGAACCACCACCTCAAGGATTCCTTGAACAGCTGCAGCTGAACGCTACAGTCCCGCCCAAATACGCTATGAATGCCGAATTTTTCACGCTGACCTGCCATTCCGCGATGCACTCACAGACAGTGTGGAATATTTGTCGACTGATTCATCGAACTTATCGGGAACTCGGCGAAATGTTCGGGTACTATCCCCTATCCGCCGTACCTATCTCAGTTACAAATACAAACGGGACCGAACTATCGCAACGTTTGCTGCCGAACTGGGCAAGTGGCTGCTACAATGGTAGTATCCAACTGGTATACTGCGCAGTTAGTGAACCGGTTTTGGGCATTTTATATGCGCTGCTTCGGCATGAATGGACTCATCTATTGGTCCATCATCTAACGAACCGACAGTGTCCTATATGGCTCGATGAAGGATTGGCACAAAGTGTTGCACGTCCTATGTTCCAGTCCGAACGGCTCAATTTGCAACAAGCCGTTGAAACAAAGCGATTGCTCCCCTTTACTGCACTCAGCGAACCGTTTAGCCAACTTCCTGCGAAATATCGGAAATTAGCATACATCCAATCCACAGCAATCGTTGAATATCTTATTCAGCAATTCGGTCTCCCGCAAATTCGCGTGCTGCTTCACCAATTGGGTAACGATATTCCTACAGAGACAGCACTTGAACAGACTTTCGGTCTAACTCTGAAGGAAATTCCCTTCGTAGGCACCGCTTAGCGCGTGGATCGCAAACTTCTCATACAAAAATACCAACAATGACGAAACTTGATATCGGTATCCTCATCCTTGTTGGACTCGCAGGCATAAGTTGTTGCCGTGCGGGCTTCACCCGAAGTGTTTGGGGTGTATTTGTAATTGGCGCGGGGTTTTTCGTGGCATGCCAATTTTGGCATCAACTCGCGGCATTCCTTCAGAAACTCATAGCAAACCCCGCTTGGACGAAATGGCTGAGCATTGTTGCTATTGTAATTGTCGTCTCTATTCTCGTTGACTCGCTCTTTGAGCGTATCCAGCGTATCCTCGAAAAAGGGGTCTTGGGTTGGGCAAACCGCCTATTAGGATTCTGCTTCGGTATCGCTTCAGGTGGGCTTGTTATCGCTTGCGCACTCATCCTACTAAACACCTATGGCGGTAACGGCTTCAAAAACGAGATTTCAGACTCACGTTTTGCCCCACAACTCATAGATATTGGCAATAACGTTTGGGCAGTCAGCAAAGAGCATGTACAAAGACAATTCGACACCGAATGAAAACTTTCTCCCCTACCCCAGTGCAATATGTCCTTGTAAGCTGCACCCTATATTTTATTTTTTTTAGCACGGTTCCGCTGTCTACGGCTGCAGAATCCGCCTTCGCAGACTCACTCTTCCAAGAAGGCGACTATCTCAACGCTGCTCACGAATATAAACGACTCCTCTTTCTACATCCCGATACCACTCAAAGCGATTTTATTGCCTTTCGCGTTGCCGCATCCTACCAGAACGCAGGCAAATTGAAAAAAGCAATTCCCGCCTACCAATTTCTGATTGACACCTATCCGGAAAGCCGTCTTGTTGCGCGCTGTAAGAACAATATTGCACAATGCCACATCCTGTTAGACGATAGTGAGCACGGACTTTCATCGCTAAAACAATTTCTTGCGGAACATGCAGAGAGCGACTTGGCACCACGCGCACATTTTACAATTGGAATGGTACACATAGATAAAAGAGAATGGATACAAGCGCGTCAAGTGTGGAACGATGTCTCTTTAACGTATCCAGAAAGTCCTTTCGCTGGGGTTAGCAATAGATTAGCGCGACAGGTAAAAGATGCCGAGAATTTGCCGCGCCGTTCTCCGACGGTTGCAGGCGTGCTTTCAGCGTTGGTACCGGGCAGTGGACAAATTTATACAGGACGAACTGTTGATGGGCTCTACGCTTTTGTTAGCGTCGCAGTGTTGGGAGGCGCGAGTTTCTATTACGCTGACCAAGGACGTTACGAAGTCGCTGTACCTGTTGGAATACTGGGTGCGTTTTTCTACGGGAATAGCATTTATCAGGGAATCCAGACTGCCCGAACCTTTAACCTACAGCATGAAAGACTGTTTCGTAATAAACTCCAACAGGAAATTCGAGATTCTGGCCTATTCGGGGCAATACCACCGCCGACAGATGAAGTGAAATTGGTGTTATGGAAATCAAAGTTTTAAGATGTTAATTGTGGGTCTATTAAACGCAAAATATCGTTCGGTGCCTTATAGAATGGCATTCGAGTAAAATTATGCACCTTTTTTCAACTCATTCGCGACTATATAGCGAAAAGTGAAATAATCACTCAGACATTCCTGCGTACCTTTAAGCACGCCTACCCTGAAACGTATTATCCAGTTATTAAAACCAACAATTATCTGAAGACAATTGACAACGCGCTTACAATACAGTAAGTCAACGTCGATGTGCGTCAAGTATTCGGTCAGTGCATACAAGGTAATGTGTATGCACTTTTCACAAATTTTGCTATAATTCTAACGAATAAAACCTTTCTGGAGATATGAAAATGGACGATGTTGTGTTGATTCAATTTACACTTGCGGGTGATGAAGATGCCTTTGCGAGTTTGGTGAGTAAATACCAGAAGCAGGTTCACGCTTATGCGTATCGGCAAACTGGAGATTTCCACATTGCTGAAGACATTACACAGGAAACATTCTTTGAAGCGTATCGAAATTTGGAAAAGCTGCGAGACTCGGCGAAGTTTTCAACATGGCTTCTTGCGATTGCTAATTATCTCTGTATAGCGTGGTTCCGAAAAAATCAATCAAGGTCTAAATTGTTACGTGAGAACTACACAATAAATACAGAGACAGATACATATTCACTGTATGTGGCTTTGGAAAATGAGAGGGACGCCGTTGAAGCACAACGCGAATTGGTCCAAGAGCTGCTTTCAAAACTAAAGGAAAGTGATCGCCAACTTATCAGACTCCATTATTTTCAAGAGATGACATCTGCTGAGATAAGTAACTATTTAGGCGTATCCCAAAATACGATTAAGAGCCGACTTCAACGCGCGCGACAAAGGTTAAGACAATACGATCCATCGATTCAAGAGACAATAGATAGTTCTATTAGAAAGGGAGACAGTGCTCTACTTCCGTTACAAGGAGAAATTAGTATGGCAGATAGAATGAGTTCGGCAATACTCAAAATTAAGTCTTTATCAGACCGTTCCCAAATGCAACTTTCCTCAGATGGAGAGTGGCTTGCCTATGTAGTAGTAGACCCCGACCGAATAGCATCGTTTGAACAACAGACCGATGAATTTTCAGTGCATCAACTAACAGGCGCATTGATAGAAAATCATAGTCAGGAGGTATGGGTTACCAACATCAAAACGAAGGAAACGCATAAACTCGGAGCAGATGAAGGGGTTGACTGGGCACCTCGTTGGTCTCCAGATGGAAACCTCTTAGCGTTCTGTTCTGACCGAATAGGGGCACCGCATCTTTGGATTTGGGATAGGGGAAAAAATAAACTACGCCAAGTGAGCGAAAAACCGATTACTGCAACACACGGTCTTGAAGTACCGCAGTGGACTTCAGATGGAAAACATATCATCACAAAGTTACGTCCCGAAGATATGGACCTTTCCACAATTATCTCAGCTAAAACGATTCCACAATCGATAAACGTTTGGCACACTGATACGGATGAAGCGTCTTCTTTAGATGAAGAATTAGACCAATTCGTGTGGGTCAAAGGGGATTTAGGTGTTTTCAACGTTAACACAGGTGATGTGCAAGTTCTCACACAAGGGTTGTTTACGAGAAACATTACACTCTCTCCGGATAATACTGCAGTTGCTGTGCTCAATGTAATACGAGAAGAGGCGTTAACATCTCAAGAAATCCTGTTTGAATTGTTATTAGTCCCTTTAGACGGAACGCCAATCCGAAGTTTGGCTACAAATATCAGGGAAAGCGCACTATTCGTAAGTTGGTCACCAGACAGTAAACACCTCATATATGCACAACCGGAGGGTTTGTTCGTTGTTTCAGTTCAAGATGGTAAACAGAAGAACCTGACGGCAGACCTTACAGAGAAACTGCGATTTTACGCACGTCCGTTATGGCGACCATCAGGAGACTCGTTTTTCTGCGGCATCGACGGAAATATTTGGGAATTCGCAGCAGACGGCAGCGATGCCCGAAAACTAACAGAAGAATTGAAGAAACACATCATGGGTATGGTCGCGAAAGTGAATACCGACATCATCTGGCAGTCAAACGATGCAAAGTCTATCTGTGTCCAGACACATGACCCAGAAACAAAGAAAGATGGCTTCCATTTGATAAATACTGCGGAGGCACATGCGACTTGCTTGTTTGAAGAACCAATTAGCATAACCCGTCATATAGCAGACGAATACGATTTAAAGGTTGTCAGTAACGACACACAGATTGTCTACAGAGCGCAAGATGCGACACATCCAGAGGAAGTCTGGATGTTTGATGCCGACGCTGAAGAACGACAGCAGGTGACGGATCTCAATCCACATTTGCGTGACTTAAAATTTGGTAACACCCGTTTCGTTGAATCAGAAACAGAGGAAGGTGAATGTTTACGGGGTGTTTTGATGCTACCCACCAACTATGAGGAAGGCAAACAGTATCCTTTAGTTACGTGGGTCTATCCGGGCAGTCACCTATCAATGCATATTTATAGTTTTGGGTTCGATAAATATATCATGAACTTTCAACTCCTTGCTGCACGTGGTTTTGCTGTGCTTGGTGTCGATGTGCCGTCAAGATCTAGCAAATCGCCGAAAGAATTGCCCGGATACGTGTTACCAGCAGTAGACAAAGTCATTGAAATGGGTATCGCCGATGCGGATCGTTTGGGAATAACAGGATACGGTTCCGGTGGATACTTCACTGCGGGATTGATTACACAAACCAACCGTTTCAAAGCCGCAGTTTGCGGTGGCGGTTTTTATAATTTGACCAGAATCTACGGGAATCTTACGAAGCGGGGAAGAAGTCGTGGTATTAATTGGGTGGAAGGCAAGAATCAGATGGATATAGGGGGGTCGCTCTGGGAAAAACGCCAACGATATATTGATAATTCACCACTATTTCACTTAGATAAGGTGGAAACCCCCGTTCTGGTCTATTGTGGTGAAGGGTATGATGGTTTTGATTACACGCAATCTGGGGAGCTTTTCTCCGGATTACGCAGACTAAAAAAGAAAGCGACTTTTGCGTGGTATCGTGGTGAAGGGCATCTCGTGAGGCATTGGCGACCTGAACACCGCGCTGATTGCTGGGAACGTATTATAGACTGGTTTGAAAAACATCTGAATTAAAGAACTGGCACTCCGATCTAAAGAGAAGGAACGTGCTCATGGAAAGTACCAATATCTTCCAGCGACTCATAGCGATTTTCTGGGTATTAGGGATCGTGTTGCGCAGACATTTTTTCTTGGCGATATCTATGATCTTCGCGGCTTTGATTTCAAGCCTTGAACCGGTTGCGACCCTCTACATTTTCAGTAAAGTTGTTGACCGGTCGGTTGACTATGTTCAAGGAACAGCAACACTTAGAGAGGTTGGTCTTGTGTTTGCGCTCCAAGGGGGTCTCTTTGCGGTGCAGCGGATTATTACACCCGTTCAGGCTTGGATTGGCGGTGTCCTGTCGAACCATCTCCTGAATGATATTACGATGGATCTGATGGAAAAAACCTCAAAACTGCCCTATATTTCGCTTGAATCGAAGGAGATCTATAATAATTTGGAGATGGCTAACGGCACAAAAGACCGGATCCCACAAATCTTTATGGCGACTATTGGCTTAGGCAGCAATTTAGTCATGTTTGGGTCGATGTTCGTGCTACTGAGTCAGTTAAGCCCTTGGTTAGCGGTAGCCGTCGTTGCGATTATGCTCCCATATATCCTTTTGGATCAACACATTATCAAACAGAGTTGGGAACTGACCGAGAGATTGTCAATTCTCCGAAGAAAGATGGGGTTTTTATCAGGGATTTGGTCGGGTAGAACAACCTGCAGAGAACTCCGTATTTGGAATGCGATGAATTGGCTTTTTGAAAAATACAGTGAAGTTTTTAGAACTTGGTTCACCGAGGAGCATCGTCAAAGCCGTAAGCGAATGGTTTATCAAATTGTAGGCGGGTTGTGTATGGCAGCAGGTTTTGTGCTTGTGCTGTTCATGACTTTGCAATCGATTGAAACTGGAACCGTGACCGTTGGTAAAATAGCCATGTACATTCAGGCTGTTAATAGCACGCAGGGCGCTGCGTATCAGGTTTTTGTTGGGGTTTCTTCGCTGTTCGAGCATGGATTGTATATATTGAGCATCCGAAGGGTTCTGAAAATGGAAGTTCCAGTGGTAGAAAGCGAAAGCAGTGTCTCACAAATGCCCGATCTTCTGAAGAATGGAAAACTACCGACGATTACTTTTCAAGGGGTTTCATTTAAGTATCCAGGATCGGATGTGTTCGCTGTGAAAGATATCAACATAGAGTTGCAGCCCGGCAAGATGACAGCACTTGTTGGCGAGAATGCTGCGGGTAAAAGCACAATCGCGAAGATGGCAGTCGGATTATATCCACCAACGGAAGGGCAAATCCTCGTTAATGGGGTGACCCTTTCTCCTGCGAACACTTCAGAATGGTTCAAACATACGAAAGTCTTATTTCAAGATTCGAGCCAGTATGCCTTGACGCTTGCTGAGAATGTGCTACTCGGTCAAGGCCCTGATAGGGATGTCGTGCGAGTTTTGGACGAGGCGGGTTACGCGCCATCAGCAGAAATTGATGCGAATACACTTACTGAGATTTTGTCAAAAGAGTTTGGGGGTACCGAGCTTTCCGGCGGACAATGGAAAAAAGTTGGGCTCGCCAGAGCACTGGCAAAGCACGGAAGTTTCTTCATGCTCGACGAACCCTCGGCTGCGCTTGATCCGAGAGCAGAGTATGAATTATTCATGAAGCTAAAAGGAATGATGTCCGGTGTGACAACACTTTTCGTTACGCACCGATTAGCCGCAACCATCAACGCCGATTGGATTATTGTATTAGACAATGGCAAGATAACAGAGCAAGGTAAGCATGAGCAGTTAATGAAATCTGACGGACTTTACGCGCAACTCTTCAATCTTCAAGCCAGTTTGATGCAGGAGGCTACCTGGGAGTGAATCTATGGTGGATTTTAGGAGGAGCGCGGAGCCAGAAATAGAACGATTAACTGTGTGTTATCCGAAATATGGAAGCTAAAGCGCGCATCGCGCATTTTATCGGACAGGTGAAAAATAAAAATGATAATCACACTCATTCGTCGAGAACTCCTTGACAATCTAATGACATTTCGATTTGCGGCAGCAGTCTTCATTATGTTACTCCTCGTCGTTGCGAATTCCGCTGTGCTGATTAAAGATTACGAGCGACGCTTGGCAGCTTACAACACTGCTCTCAAAACAGAACGTCAGCAATTGCAGGAACGGAAAACCTATTCGTCAGGAGCCTTGGACGTTGCTCGCCCGCCAAATCCGCTGAGTATCTTCAACGTTGGGTTGGATAAACGGCTGGGGAACGAAATTTGGATATCTTACGCTTTTGTGCCGACGTTGTGGGATGCACGGATGCAAGGGACGACGAATCCACTTCTCAACCTCTTCTCTGCGATTGATATTGTTTTTATCTTTGAGGTCGTCCTGAGCCTAATCGCACTGATTTTCGCCTACGATGCCATTGCGGGGGAACGCGAGCGCGGTACATTGCGTCTGGTGCTAACACATCCAGTCCGCCGCGGGCATATTCTGCTTGCGAAATACATCAGTGCAATGAGCTGCTTGCTTGTTCCACTGCTGATAAGTCTGCTCCTTGCGGCGATTTTGCTGACAACATCAACTGCTATTTCTCTGAGCATCGGCGATTTCCTCCGCATCGGCGGGATTATCTTGAGCTCAATTGTCTACCTGTCGCTATTCTATTTCATCGGTATGCTAATTTCAGCAGTAACCCGCAGAACCGGCACAGCGTTAATGCTTGCTATGTTTATTTGGGGGTTTTGGGTGTTGGTGTACCCAAATGTGATCCTCGCCGCGATTGCGCCTCCTCAGACCTCTCAAGAACGTATGGTTTCCACTTACGACGAAATTAAACAGATCTGGGATGAATTCGACAGAGAGCGCAAACATTTCTTGGCAAACGATGCTGTTCCAGGAGAAGACCCACATTTTGGCATGGTAGGAGAAGGCCCACATTTTGGGATAACAGGCGGATCCGGTTTCAACTACGCATACTTTTATAACAGGCCATCAACACTTGAGTATTTCTACCTCGCTGGTTCAAACATCGGGAAACTTACTGAAGCATCCAAACCTCAGGTGCCACATGCGCAGAACTACTACCGCTACCTCGGACCGAAAACTATCAACACTGCAGAACGGGCGTGGCTTGTCCGAAAACAGGCACTCGAAACTATCTTTGTTCAGCCAGCAATAATTGACCGCATCCTTTTGAGGTGCTCGCCAGTCGGGATGTACGATGCTGCGACGCAAGCGTGGGCAGGAACAGATCTGCACGGACTCAGAGATTTTTTTCAAGCGGCCCGAAGGTACCGACGGACCCTGATCGATTATTACTACGATAAGAATGCTTTCGCGTCTCAACAATGGTTTTCTGCCGATAAGGGCGCGGTGGACTGGGATAGTTTGCCTCAGTTTTCTTTTCAGAAAAGCGATGTCAGAATAAATGCAGCGCGGGCATTGCCAGATTTACTCCTGCTGATAGTGATGAACCTTTTTCTTTTTATCATAATATTTCTGGTTTTCCAAAGAAGTGAAGTATAGGGTAGTTGTCAGTTATCAGAGGGAATAGTTATCAGTTATCAGTTATCAGTTGTCAGTTGTCAGTTATAAGAGGTTTTTGATAATCCGAAAGCCTCTTTTTCTCACTATAAGTCAGACTGATAACTCTTAAAACTGACTGCCTATTGCTGATTGCTGACGGCTATTCTTTCTGACAACTGACAGATTTTTCGCAGAAAAATCGTACTGACCACTGACAACTGTTAAAACTGAAAGGTTTTTCGCAGAAAAACCGAACTGATAACTGATAACTGATAACCAATGTGGCATATTACAAAACGTGAACTCTATGATAATCTCAATAGCCTCCGGTTTGCACTTGCAACCGTGTTGCTTTTGGGTTTAATGTTGGCTAATGCGGTTATCCATCTCCGAGAACACCCTGTACGGATGCAGAAATATCACGATGCCGTCACAGAATCGCAGAATCGCTTAAAATCTCGGACGAATTTGTATGACATTGCGCAACGGGGACCCGGATATCTTTACAAAAAACCGTCATCTCTCCATTTCTGTGCAGATGGCGGTGATCCCTTTTTGTCAGATCAGGTCAACGGTGGATTCTATGCCTGGTCTACCGATGACTTAAGAGGTTTCTGGCAATTGTATTATCGTCCGGCGACCCACAATTCAAGAAATATTCGACCGGACACTATCATAGTAGACTGGGAATTTGTGATCGGGTACGTCTTGAGCCTCATAGCGATCCTATTCACCTTTGACTCGATTTCCGGCGAACGCGAGCACGGCACACTACGTTTGATGTTGGCGAACTCAATACCGCGCCATACTGTGTTGATTGGCAAATTTTTAGGTGCATTGGTAAGTATCAGCGTCCCGTTTACACTCGCCCTGTTGATGAACCTATTAGTGATCTCCACGTCCAGCGATGTCCAACTTGGCACTGAGGCGTGGAGCCGTTTAGGCATTGTTTTTTTTATTGCACTCCTGTATATGTGCCTGTTTCTTGCATTAGGATTGTTAGTGTCGTCGCGTGTGCGGCAGAGTGCAGCGAGTCTTGTAATACTTCTGTTGACATGGGTTACTTTTGTCGCTTTTATGCCGAGTACACTCGCCTCCATTGCAAGCGGATTTTCAACACCGATGACTTATGATGAATTCCATGAACGTCGACAACAACTTAATATTGAACTCAGGGATGAATACGATACTCGTTTGCAAGAGGCGCGTGAGCGTCCAGCGAAAAGAATAGCGTTAGCGGGTGAATATGTCCTTAAAGACGCAGCAGCGCGGGAACGTTTGAGCCAAGAATTTTTACACCAACAGCACGCCCAAATCCAACTCGGACGTTCCGTCACCCGCATCTCACCGGTGGCGATTGTGCAGTACCTTCTTGAGGTTTTTGCTGGCACAGGGTTTGAACGGCATCAACAATTTGTGGAGAACGCGCAGCGTTACGCTCGCGAATACAGAGAATTTGTCACGGATATGGATAGAGCAGATCCCAATAGTCTTCATATCATTGGGGTTCGTGAGGGAATGTCCCAGGAGTCTGTTAGCCCGGAGGCTATCCCAAAGTTTGAAGATACACTCAGTCTGAGTCGTGATTTCAATGCTGCGGCTATAGATTTACTCTTGTTGGCTCTGTTTTTTGTTGTTCTATTGTCAGGAGCATACATGGTGTTCGTCCGCGTCGAAATATAATAACCCAAGTTACCACTTGTAAATCCATGGGATTTCCTATATAGTATTTTTAACCCAAATTGCTACCCAATGGATTCTAAAAGTTTTAACACAGGTTTTTCAAGTAAAAACTGATCGCCATTACTCTATAACTGATTTAAATCTCTAAATCTTGACATACTCCCCCGCTAAAGCAGGGGATTCTTGAAGTCCTCCTGTGCGGGGCGGATTCTGGGATCAACAAGGGCTGCTTGCGATCGCAAGTCTAACGTCCTCTACTCCAAAGGTTGATGCCCCAACCTTGAGAATGTTTATCGCCGCGTTCACATCGCGGTCATGATGGATTTTACAACTTTGGCAATACCAATCCCGAACAGACAAGTCTATGAACAAATGCTTTTGTCCGCATTGATGGCAAACAGACGTTGTCGATTCCCAACGGCCGATGGTCTCTACCCGCTTGCCACGTTTCTTGGCTTGCCACTTGACTTTCTGGAGAAATGCGTAGAAGCCTATATCAGAGACTTTCCGACCCCAGAGGCGTTTCATGCCTTCAAGGTTAAGGGTCTCAAAGAACAACACATCAAAACGACGCACAAGTTCAAGGGCGAGTTTCCAATGCTGATCTTCGCGTTGTCTCGCAACCTTGCGGTGCATACGCGCATGATGTTGGCGCGCACGTTCTCTGTTGTTACTTCCACGCTTTTTTCTCGAAAGGTCGCGATTCGCGGTTCGGACGTTATCAATCGACTCGGTGTAAAAGTGAGACGATGGGTATCGTTTGCCATTAGAACAGGTCAACATCATTTTCACGCCCATATCAAACCCTGCAGCATTACCCGTCATTGGCTTGAGATGGGATTCGACGTGATCTGTAACAACTGACATATAGAAATCGCCAAGCGAATCTTCTTTGATCGTGACAGTTTTGATGTTCCCAAAGATAGGACGGCTGAGATTAAACCGATAGGTTTTACCCATGATCGTCACGCGGTCGGTGTAGATACCACATCCTTTATCACCAGCAACAGGGGCTGCGAACTTATATCCAGAGGGACACATCGTGAACGAGTAAGGCTTACGAAATGATCGGAACCTTGGCGGACGTTTGGCGCTTTTCGTAAAGAACCGCTGGTAACCTTCATCAAGGCGTTCAAGGATTTGGCGCGCAGCCCAAGAATCCAACTCGCGCCAGTGTGCAAACACTTCGGGATGCGATTTACGCAATATCGTAAACTCACGAGACATCTCACGATAGGACATATACGGCAGTCGAAGCGAATAGCGCGTGCGTTGCCATGCGAGAAAATAGTTCCAAATATCGTGTGCGATCCACGTCTTTCGCTTCAGATTCCGATTGCGTGGTGCACGAAAAAGTTTGTAGTTTGTGGTATACATGGTATTCCTTTACATGGTGATACCGACTTCGATCAGGGCGGTGGCACTCTCAAGCGAGAGGCGAAGTCCACCGCCACCATGTCCGAATATTAAACCACAATTTACAAAAAATGTCAAGTTTTTTTTCAAAAAACGCTTTGGCCTAATTCACAAGGGCGAGTCTGTATCCCCCAGTTAAAGCAAGGGGGTTTTAGACTCGGAAACGTTTGATAACGGTTAAACTTCCGACCTTGGACCTATGAAACATATTTTGATTAAATCACTATATTGTCTATTAATCTCCATTACGGCTTTTACAACAAGTATCCTTGCTGAGACAGCAGATCTGCAATACCGTTATGCAGAGCAACTGTTTGAATCGGGGGATTACCGAGCGGCACGACTTGCGTATAAACGGCTGCAGTTTTATGATCCCGATACAGAATTCAGAGATATAGCGGATTATCGGATCGCGCAAAGTTATTATTACCAGAACGAGGCGACACGTGCCGAGGGGTTGTTTCGCAAGTTTTCAGCCATCCACCCGAATTCACCATTGCGTTTTCAGAGTCAATTGATGCTTGGGCAGCTCCATTTTGATGCGGGTGCGTACTCGCTGGCGCGGAGAACCCTCTTTGAACTCTTGCACACGACGAGTGATCCGGAAGTTGTAGAAGCAGCACACTACCTACGCGGTTGGTGCTACATCCACACCACCGATTGGAACAAAGCGATCTCGGAATTACGGCAAGTAGGTATATCTCAAACGGGTGAACACCGCGGAAAAAAGGCGCGTGAATTAGCCGACATACTTCTCGAAAAGACACCACTACCGGCGAAATCACCGCAGGTGGCAGATTTGCTTTCGACAGTTGTTCCGGGGAGCGGGCAGCTTTATGCTGGAAAAATCAGAGAGGGACTCCTCGCGGCAGCACTCAACGGAACGTTCATCTATCTTGCAGTGGACGCTATACGTGAACGCCGATATGTTGATTGCGTCGGCATCTCTCTAATTGGATGGCGATTTTACTGGGGCAATCGAACCGATGCGCGGCGATTTACCACCGAGTATAACGCACACCACGAGCAGGCACTAATCGAAACGTTGAACCGTCAGACTGAAGTGTCCGTGCCTTAGCAATACTGGAGAATACGAGGACAATTTACCATTCTGCCTGCTTTAGAAATTCCAATGCCATCAAGGTATGACCCTCTGGATTTGGATGAACGCCATCTTGGGTTGTCCAAAGCGCACCGGGACGGGCAGCAACTGCCTTATCGAACGCGGCATTCGTCGGTATCAATCTCGCATCAAATTCTTCCGCGAGCGTATGTATACTTTCGTTGTAAGCGTCCACAGCCAACGGGCGCGGCTCGTCAACATCTTCCTCAATATAGAATATCTCAAAAAGAAAAAGAGGCGCGTCTAATTCAGTTTTCACACGCGTGAGAATCCGTCGATAGCACGCCTCCCAAATCGGTAAATATTCTCCCGTGGACACATCGTTTGCATACTGCCGACTGGCATTGTTAATCCCAATTTTCACCGAGAGCCAATTCGGTTTTTCGGTAATCACATCGGTGTCCCACCGCTCTTCCAAACCTTCAACGATATCCCCGCCGATGCCTTTGTTAACATAAGCGATGTCACGGTCGGGGTATTTTGCAGTGATGAGTTCTGTTATTTTACGGACGTACCCGTGTCCGAAGGGCGCGTGTTCATTTCGTCGTCCGCAATCCGTAATACTATCACCAATAAAAAGCACCTTATCTCCAGATTGAAACAATAAATTATTCACAAAGCATCTCCTGTATGTGGTATACTAAATTAGGAATCGATGACTATAATTTATCACATCCCACGTAACAAACCAACATGAAAAATATCGGTGTTCTTCACGTTATCACGGATACGACGCTACAATCCCGGTTCACACACGCGGAACTCGCGGCACTCGCAATCGCGGGCGGTGCGGACACAGTGCAATTTCGACAGAAACAGGGGACGACGCGAGAACTGATAACAATGGTACAACGCATGCAGGCAGTATGCAAGCAGCACAATGTGCCGTTGATTGTAAACGATAGAGCAGATATCGCACTCGCTGTCGCGGCAACAGGCGCACACTTCGGACAAGACGACATGCCCGTCTCTATCGGGAGACAAATCCTCTCTACGAAAGCCATCATCGGGGCATCCGCTCGAACTGAGGAAAAAATACTTGCAGCTATTTCGGAAGGTGCCGACTACATTGGATTCGGTCCTATCTATGGTACCACTTCAAAACCGGACGCGGAAATGGCTAAGGGATTAGATCGACTCCGCCGGATGTGCGACATCGCTGCGTGTCCAGTTATAGCGATTGGCGGTATTACTGTTCAGACCGCGGGTGACGTAATCCGAGCCGGTGCACACGGTATCGCTGTGATTTCTGCTGTTTGTGCGCATCCCGAACCGGATGTTGCAACACAAGCACTCCTGAGTGAAATTCAGCAAGCAAAGTAAATCAAACAAATGGAAACATATATGAACGATCTGGTTAAAACCGAACATGCCCCTAAAAAATTCAGAGAGATTGACGAGACTTACAAACCAGACCTTGACAGAATCGACGAGGCACGTGTTCAAAAATGGTGGCGTGAGAAACACTTCTTTGATACCAATATGGAGGCAATTGATAGACGGGCAATTCGCGTGCTAAAGCCTGGCATCTGGAACCATAACGAAGGCCCCGATTTTATGCACGCCGAAATTGAGATTGATGGCAAACTTCATGTCGGCGATGTCGAAATTCACGTCCGATCTTCAGAGTGGTACGCACATAAACACCATCTCAATTCCAGATATAATCGCGTTATTGTGCATGCGGTGCTTTTTAATGACGATTTCAACCTACGCACACGGCTTCAGAACGGAAAGCGGATCCCAACCGTAGAATTGCTGAAATGGGTCGCTGTAGATACCGGCGACCTGTACGACGATGCCAAAGACACAACAACCGACGGTTTGTGTCGGATAACGGGAAAGCAGCTGAATATAGAAACCTTGAAAGGCGTTTTTGAATCGCTCGGACGCGAACGATTTTTAGAAAAGACGGAGTCAATGCGTCTACTTAGAACACGCCTCGATTTCGAGCAACTCCTCTATGAAGGTATCATGGAGGCACTCGGATATGAACACAATAGCAAGGTGTTACGCGAGTTAGCGCAGCAGGTCCCTTTTGCCGACTTCGATCAAAAATCTGAGTTAGAAATCCAAGCGACGCTCTTTGGCGTTGCCGGTCTTTTGCCATCACAACGGGAGAAACCGCTATCCTCCGAAGTGACAGACGATCCAAGCGTCATCGCATTAGAAAAGTTGTGGTGTGCATCGGCATACGCGGAACTTCCGCCACGTATGACTGAGGCACGTTGGAGTTTTACTGGCAGACCCCTGAATCACCCGACTCGACGTATCGCGGCAATGAGCCAGTTAATTCATCACTGTCAAGGCAGCTTGATGATGTACTTTCTGCCTACCTGTGAAAAAGCAGCTGCTGCCGATACACCAAAGGCACTGAAAACTATCGAAAAAGAACTCCGCTCACTGCTGACACTTGAAACCACGGGCTATTGGGAAACACATTCTAACTTTGGGATTAACAGTCGCAAAGCAGGACTCATTGGCAATAATCGGGCTGTGGACATTATTATCAATAAAATCTTACCAGTCGCCTATATCTGGGCAGTCGAAGCCGGAAGTCAGAAATTGCAGGAAGGGGTGCTACGACTCTACAGCGTCGGTTCCAAATCAACAGGGAACAAGATTATTCGTAAAGTTGACGAACAGATTTTCACTGAGGCACAGCAGATGCGTCATTTAAAACCGACCGCCAAGATTGAGCAAGGGGTCATCCGCTTGTACAAAAACTATTGTGCCGATTGGCTCTGTGACCTCTGTCCAATCTTGGAACACGATGCAGTTCTCCCGGAGGAAAATTAGTATGGGTTCACAAGCTAAACCCTTGACAGACGAATCCTATTGGACAAGGCTTTGGGATGGGCAGCAGTACAAGGTTCGCCACCTACGATGGGCGTACGTGGCAAACCGTCAACTTGCTAAACTATTTCACCACGCACTCGCAAACTTTAAACATCCGACACTGCTTGAACTGGGATGTGCCGATTCGCTGTGGCTCCCCTATCTTGCCCAGAACTATGACAGCGACTGTTATGGCGTTGATTTTTCTGAACTGGGGTGTCAACTCGCACAACGGAATCTCAGCCTCGTCGGTGCCGAAGGGACTATTATTTGTGAAGATGTGTTTGCCTTTGCCAAAGAACATCGTGCGACTTTCGATTTTGTCTATTCGATGGGACTGATTGAGCATTTCAGTACACCGCACGCGATCTTGAAAGAGATGCACAGCCTCCTCAAACCCGGCGGAACAATGTTCACGGTAACGCCGAATCTACGTGGTATGTATACACCAATAGCACGCGTCGCGAGTCCGAAACTCCTTGCGACACACAAGGTAATTCTGCCAATAGAACTTGCTACAGTGTTGCGAGAGACAGGATTTCACGTTACAGAATATGGGTACACAGGCGGTCCATTGAAATTGAGCGTCGTCGATTATTCGCCGTGGCGAGCAGTTATCGGTAAATGGGGACACGAAGCACTTTGTAAATGTGTCAATCTGACAGATATTGTTGTTGGTAACCTGTTAACAGCTCTTCAGGTGCCAAACCAGCAGTTGACTTCGCCCTATGTATATGCCCTGTGCACAAAACCTAATTGAAATAATCGAAAAACAACATTCATTCGTCACACTAAGAAATAGAAGTAGTGTTGTCAACATCCAAGATTTAGTTCACGTTAAATCGTTTGGTTCATAGTCTGTGGAGTGAACAAAATGTTCGCCTCCACAATCTAACAGAAATAGGAGAATCTTTTATGAAAACCTTATGTTTATTGACGATTATGCTGCTTTGCGTCTCTGTTGCTACCGCAGAGGAGACCTTCTTTTCTGCCTTAGAGAGCAAAGCGGAAGTCGAAAAAGAAGGTGGCATCGTTGATGGTGGCAGCTTCGAGCCAGGTAAATTTGGCAACGGTTTTGTCAGTAAAGAGGCTGGCGATGTGATCCACTTCCCCGTGGAAGACCGCTTCGTTAATCTTGATGAAGGCACCGTTGAGTTATGGGTAACGATGGGATTTGATGCCAACGAGGTTACAGGTGAACTTTTCATGTTCATGACTTACAAACGCGGGACCGATGCCGTGTTCGTTCAGTTTGACAACGGTGGAAAAGCACGAATGCGAATTAAAAGCGCGGGTTCATGGCATAATGCTGATAGTGCTCCACTCAACTGGACAAAAGGTGAGCATCACCACATGGCAGGGACATGGGGACCTGACGGCTTAAAACTCTACTTAGATGGTAGACTTGAAGGTGAGGCTGATTTCAAAAAGGGACCCACCGTGTTCGCAGAAACCTTTGAAATTAATAACGCTTCTCCACCGGATCCACGGTTCCCAACGAATTGTGTCGTTGATGGACTTCGACTCTCTGATCATCAGAAAGAACCCGATGAATTTGTAATGGATGATCCGGCAGATGTCCAACCTATCGGCAAATTAACAACAACCTGGGCACAGCTCAAGCGCACCAAGTAATACCATTTCTGAATAATGGCTTCTCATTAGCAAAAAGCCGGTTCGTAGTAGCGCAATGTATTGCGCCTCTCATATTCAAGTTCCTGTGAGTTTCAAAATCTCTGAAATGCGAATGTATTCTTAGATTTGGTATAATAAGCACCGCGGGACGGTTGTTAGTTAACATCCGTCCTTATCCAAGGGAGTCTGTAAGCATGTACAAAACAGAGCGTCCACTTTTCACGGCAGGGACGGAAGGATACCACACGTTCCGAATACCTGCGCTTGTCCGATCAAATGTGGGAACGCTGCTGGCGTTCTGTGAAGGGAGACGGAGCGGCGGTGGAGACTCCGGGGATATCGATATTGTTCTGAAACGGAGTTTTGACAACGGCGAGAGTTGGCAACCGATGCAAATCGCTGTCTCCACAGGCACCGATACGGACGGTAACCCTGCACCGGTGGTCGATCGCGATTCAGGCACCATCTGGCTCCTTTTCTGCAAAAATCTTGCTGACGGCGCGGAAGGGAAAATTGTTGCGGGTGAAGCACCACGGACAGTCTGGGTAACTTCCAGCACTAACGATGGCGAAACTTGGGCGGAACCGAAAGAAATCACAGCCACGACAAAAGACGAAGACTGGACGTGGTATGCAACCGGTCCCTGCCACGGGATTCAGATGGCAAACGGTAGATTGGTAATCCCGTGCGACCATGTGCTCGGAAACGAACGGGACTATGCCCAATACGGCTATTCACACCTGATCGTCAGCGACGACCACGGAGAGACATGGCGGATGGCTGGCAAAGCACAACCCGGAACCAATGAATCGGTTGTTGTTGAAACGGCGGATGGCAGACTCTATTTCAACTGCCGGAATTATGTCGCACCGAAACGACGTGCCTATGCGCGAAGCAGTGATAGCGGCGATACATTTACAGAATTCGGTTACGAGGAAGACCTCATCGAACCAATCTGTCAGGCGAGTATGGTGCGGTATACGGATGCCAATCAGCACGACAAGAATCGCATTTTGTTCTCCAACCCTGCCAGCACGAGTCGTGAACAGATGACGATCCGCATCAGTTATGACGAGTGTCAAAGTTGGAGCAGTGGCAAAGTGCTACACGCAGGGCCCGCGGCGTATTCGGATCTCTGTATTGACTCGGACATGAATATCTGTTGTCTCTATGAACGCGGTGAGAATGGTGCGTATGAGACGCTATCGTTCGCAAAATTCGACTTGGCGTGGCTGACGGATGGGGCAGATTCGATTTGAAAGAAGCCGTTTTTCATGTTAAAATATGGAACAATAAAACCGAGAGTCTATATTGAACCAACGGTTATTAGTCACTTAGTAGCGCGTCCCAGTAATGATCCCATATTAGCATCTTGGCAAAGAGCAAGTCGACAGTTGTCGGAAGACTATGCAGATAAATTTGAGTTTGTTATTTCACCAATAGTTCGCGCCGAAATCCAGCAAGGGGATCTCATAGTAGCACGGCAAAGACTTGAAGTGGTATCACAGTTAACGGTATTAGAGGTATTACCAGAGGCAAATGTCCTTGCGCAGAAATTGATAGATGCTGGGGCAGTGCCACGCAATTCGGAGTTGGATGCCCAGCATATTGCCATTGCAACAGGACACGGTGTTGATTACTTGGTGTCATGGAACCATAAACATATTGTGAATGAAAACAAGCGTGAACATATTAACAGTGTATGTCAAGAGGCAGGCTCCCAACCGATAACCCTCTGCACACCTATAGAATTAATGGAGGATATTCAGATGAAAGAAACTCCTGAAAAGCAGCCTGAGTTCGATCCTGAAACTTACACGAATCCTATCCTTGAAGAATGCTACCGTATCAAGGCAGAAATTAGTGCACAATTCAATTCCATGGACGAACTTTACGCCTATTTCAAAGCAATACAAGAAGAGGACAAACGGAACGGGGTCAAATATGTACCGTATGATCCATCCAAACACACACCACCAGAAAAACCTGAAGACGATGACTAATCGTCAGCGAGAACCCCGGTAGAACTGATGGAGGATACTCAGATGAAAGAAGCACCAGAAAAGCAACCGGAATTCGACCCTGAAACTTATACCGATCCCATCCTCGAAGAATGCTATCGTATTAAAGCAGAGATCAGTGCACAATTCAAAAACCCGGGTGAACTCTATGCGTATTTGAAAGCAAGACAGGAAGAAGGCAAGCGCAATGGGGTAAAATATGTCTCATACTATGATCCGTCCAAGCGTCTACCGATAGAAAAATCTGATGACGACGACTAACCTCAGCGGGAACTCCGGCAGAACCGGCGGAGGATATTCAGATGAAAGAAGTTCCGGAAAAGTACATGCTTAGGAACGCAACAACGCATGATTTAGATAAAGTGGCTGCCCTATACCGAGATTGGGTATCCGAAGCATCAACCCATGGACTTGTCGCTGACACGGCTGACGATCTACTATGTCGACTTGGACCTCATTTCATCCTCGCAACAGGTAAAGATGGTCGTATCGTGGGATTTGCCATTGCTGAGGTGTCTTCGGAGCATCTTTGCATTTTCCCCCGCGGTGAGAACTATCTGGTTTTGCACGATCTATATGTCACCCCTGATAGCCGTGGACAAGGGGTTGGCTCTGTCCTCGTAACTGCTATCTTGCAATCAGGCGAAACTCGCGGTATTCATCGTTTCACCACATACTCAGCAAACAAAGACTGGCAGCGAACTTTTAATTTCTATCGCGAACTTGGCTTTGAGATATGGTCACTTTCTTTATTTCTCGACAAAACACCGACATCCACTTAGCGAAATATACCCTTTAACAACCAATGCCCGCTGCGTTTTGATAACTTGTACACACCATGTCTCCGGCTACTGGATAGTTTCACTGCCTACCGCAGATATTCCTCTCCGCGATGCTCTGCGATCCATGTCTTCAGCGGGACATCTGCATCTGTGGGTTGCCACCAGCCTTTGATGTCCACGCCATCACCTAAGAGTTGCCGACGAATTGGGTCGCATTTCTCAAGAATCTCTGGTGGCATGAGGTTGTAATCCAAGCCACGCAACCAACGATAACTATACCCCATAAACAGAACTTTCCGCGTCACATCCGAGAAATTCCAACCGCGTGAATGCCACATCCGTCGATCAAAGAGCACCGCTGTGCCACGCTTGACGAGCAGATCTATCGCGCCTTCAGGATCACCATCCGGATCGTTGTCGCCGTTTGGTGGACGGGTGTCGAGTTTGTGGCTACACGGAACAATCCGCATCGCACCGTTGTCACGATCAGTAACGTCGGTCAGCCAGTAACTGACTTTCAACGAAAGTCGGGGATGTGGACGTTCCATCTCTGGTACAGGTCTGCCGCCGTCTTGATGCCAATGCGCGCCTTTGCGGATACGCTGTGTATCAGGCGATTCTGGCGGATACATGATGAGGTGCGAGATGTAAAGTTGGATGTTCCATCCGAGGATGTCCCAGAGCAGCGGGAAAACCTTTTTGTTATCAAGCAGTTCCAGCAATATGTCGTCCTCAATGACGGTGCGGAATTTTGACATCAATGCGTGCGGTGCCAACCCCGTTTTGGCGCGTTCCTCCGCATCAAGCCGATCCGCGACTACCTCCAATGCGTCCACCATCTCAGGGCTTATAGCGTCCTCAACAATGAGGTAACCCTCGTCGTTGAACGCTTTGAGTTGTTCGTCTGTAGCACAGTATTCCAGCCAACTTGTGTCCATGGTCATTTCCTCCAACCGCTAACGGCGGATTTCAGATTTAATCCGTCCCCATGTCGTTGTGAGTTTCCCCGTGACTTCCACCGCAAACGCGATGCCATCCTCCATATCCGCCTGAATCTGTTCTTCTGAGATTGCAACATTGAGAATACGGAGTTCATCAAGCGTGCCATCAAGCCAAATGCTTTCATTCGCTTTTTTGCCTATCCAGACTGAGGCTTCGTTTTCGTTGATGTCTCCTTCTCGTGCGACCTCTCCGTCCAATTCACCGTCGAGATAGATACGGATTTCTTTCCCATCATAGACCATAGCGAGATGATGCCACGTGTCCACCTCCATCGGTGTCGTCCCGTTTGCAACAGCAGCAGCACCGGGTGCGGTATAGACGAATCCGCGGATTTTTCCACCCGGTGTATCAAATCCCCAACCACTTTCAGCAACGGAACCTTTTCTCGCGATCACTGGATGCCCGCCCGGAAAAGAAGCGGGTTTGAACCATGCTTCTATTGTCAACTCATCGCCTCCCGGAAGGAGGCTGTCGTGATGCGGTACTTCAATCAAGCTGCTTGCACCGTCAAAGACCAATGCACCACCAATCTTTCCATCCTCTGTCCACTCGGCATCAGTAATCTCTCCATGATTTTCAAACTCAGATAGATCTGTCGCTTCATCGTCAGTCTCTTCGTCAAAGAGGTATAGCAACACAGTTTCCTCTTCAAACGCAGCGAAACAACACAGTCCAAAACAAAGCAAAAGCGTAAAGACGGTCAGCATTTGAGTCATTTGAAAACCCTCCTCTTTATGTAGGCTTTACTCGATTTTTCCATAAGACTGGATGTATTATGCACTATCAGCTGCTAACGGCGGACTTCAGATTTAATCCGTCCCCACGTTGTTGTGAGTTTTCCTGTAACTTCCACAGTAAGTCCGACACCTTCCACCATGTCCTTTTGAATCTGTTTTTGCGTGAGTGCGATATTGAGAATACGGAGTTCATCAAGTGTTCCATGAAGCCAGTGGCTGTTCTGGCGTGCGCCGATCCAGACCGAAGCCTGATTTCGGTGCATGTCCCCTCCGCGGTCGACTTTCCCATCCAGTTCACCGTCCAGATAGACGCGAACCTCTCTGCCGTTGTAGACCATAGCGAGATGATGCCATGTGTCCAACTTCATAATTGTTTCACCTTGTGCGACAGCGAAGTCGCCGGGTGCGTTATAGATGAAGCCACGGACGCTTCCACCGGGTGTGTCAAGTCCCCAGCCGCTGTCACCGACGAGACCCTTTCTCGCAATCGATGGATATCCATTCGGAAATTTCGCTGGTTTAAACCACGCCTCAATTGTCACCTCATCACTGCCGGCGTGAAGACTGTCGTGGTGTGGCACTTCAATAAGGCTACTTGCGCCATCAAAGATCAACGCCCCACCGCGTTTTCCATCTTTTGTCCATTCAGCATCGGTGACCTCTCCATGATTCTCAAACTCTGAAAGGTCTATCGCTTCATTGGCTACTTCTTCATCAAAGAGATATAGCAACACCGTATTTTCTTCAAACGCTGCGAAACTACTTGCTCCAAAACAGAGTACGAGTGTAATAGTTGTTAGAATTCGAGTCATTTGAACTACCCCGGTATTCAATATAGAGAGAACGTGAAGGCATCTGTGCTATAAGGGTCCCTACTATTAACTTAACAGCAGCCCTTAATCCTCTACCCGTTCAATGATCTCTCCAGTCTGGCGATCTCTGAAAATGCGTTTCATTCTGCCATCCGGCATCCGTTCGTCTTTGAGATGTGCATATCGTTCATCAGTATCTGATTGGTCTGCTTGTGCATCAGTGGTTTCCGTGGTGCCCCGCCAATCTTCGATTTCAACGGCTTCCCACTGCTTGGATTTCGCGGATTTATAGCAGGCATCAATGATAGCGTTCACGACGTAGCCATCATAGAAGGTTTCCATCGGTTCGCGCCCCTCGTCGATTGCGTTGAACATATCGAGGAACATATCGCGGTAACCGAGTTCTGCGACCTCATCACCGACAGGGAAAAGCCAACCGGTATCGCTCTCCGCTTTTTCAGCGACATAACCGCCTTGCCCGACAGCCGTGAACATCTCATACCCTGTACGGAGCCAGTGGTTGAGCCAGATAGTCCCTTCACTGCCAGAGACTTCATCGCGTAAATCCATCCCACCTCGGAACGCCCACCCGACTTCAAACTGTCCCATCGCTCCGCTTTCAAATCGGATGAGTGCGATGCCGTGATCCTCAGCATCAATCGGATGCACAAGGGTATCCGCCCAACACATTACCTCAAGCGGTTTGTTGTTTTTTCCAACGAAGTTTCGGATGATCTCGATGCAGTGGCATCCCATATCAACGATAGCCCCACCGCCTGCTTGCTCCAAATCCCAGAACCAATCGCTATGGGGCCCGGGATGTGTCTCGCGGGAACGCACCCACAGAATTTTGCCGAGCGCGCCATTTTGGACAGATTCCAATGCTTTCAGAGTTTTCGGGGGATACACCAAGTCTTCAAGGTAGCCGCCAAACACCCCTGTGTTTTCAACGATGTCTAACATCGCTTTCGCCTCTTCGGCGGTGCGTCCGAGGGGTTTCGTGCAGAGGATACCTTTGCCTGCCTCTGCAGCGAGTTCAACGGCTTTCAGGTGTAAGTTGTTGGGCAATCCAATGACAACAGTATCCGTCTCAGGATGGTTGATGGCTTCTGCCAAATCGGTTGTTGCATGAGGGATGTTCCACTCTTCGGCGAACGCGGTTGCGCGTTCCTCACGCCGAGAGTAGACAGCATGGACACGGTCTGCGCCCCGCTGGTTGTGGAGCGTCATCGTGTAGAACATACCGATGAGCCCTGTGCCGAGCATTGTAACTTTATGACCCTTCAGTTCTGACATTCTCTTTCCTTTCTCTCCGTGTGGTTATCGGCAGTCAACTATTGGACAAGAGTTTGCAGGTAATAGAACTCCTATTTGGAATATGTCAGGAGATAGTGATTTGTTACAAGAACACTCTTAACTGATAACTGACAACTGATAACTGATAACTATTCTGCTTTGTATCCGGCGATGACGCCCCAATCGTTAATTGTCCAACAGTGATTCTGATCTGTGGCATGAACGCCTTTGAAGGTCGCGCCGCCGGGTATATTCGATACTGCCCATGTTTTACCGCCATCGGTGGTATGTAAAATAGAGTTGTAACCGCCGACTGCCCAACCGACCATCGCATCAACGAAGATAATATCGTGGAGATCGTCAAAGGATTCCGCTTTCTGTTGACTCCATGTGGCACCACCATCGGCGGTATGCAGGATTAAGCCCTCCTGCCCACAAATCCAACCTGTGTTTTCATCAAGGAAATGGATACCGAAGAGGTTATTATCAAAGCCTGGATCGCGTTTTTCCCAATTTTCACCGCCATCAGCGGTATGTAGGAGTGTACCGAATGAGCCGATAACCCAGCCAGTTGTAGGCGAAACGAACCAGATATTCTCAAGGTTGTTTCGCGTCTCACCGACGCGTGCTCGCTCTGAGCTGCCGACCCAAGTTTCGCCGCCATCGGTTGTTTTGAGAATCGTATTCTCCGATCCGGCGATGAAACCGATTGTTTCACTAATCATCTGGATACCCATCAAATTGGCGCGAATACCGCCTCGTCTTCCGCCACGTCCAGGGGTATCACTCGTCGCCATTTTCCGTGCCCAGGTTTTACCACCATCTTCAGTTTTCAGGATGGTGCCTCTACCGCCTGTGATATACCCAACGTTTTCATTTACGAAGTAGATATTATAGAGGGGAGCAGGACCGCCGCGACCGAAGCCACCACCCGGAGGTCCGCCGCCTCCACCACCGGGTCTTTGTCCAGCACCCGGGGGACGCATATCAATTTCCACTTTCTCCCACGTTTTACCGCCATCCGATGTCTTCAACATGAGTCCACCGTCTCCAACGACCAAACCGTTCTGATCATCCATGAAATAGACATCCTGTAGCATACCTTCAATACCGTCGCCACGGAGGATATCATCTTCCCGCAGGACGGTCCAATCC
Organism: Candidatus Poribacteria bacterium; assembly: GCA_026706025.1. Lineage (NCBI taxonomy): Bacteria > Candidatus Poribacteria > Candidatus Poribacteria bacterium. The sequence continues at coordinate 15,634 of JAPOZO010000035.1, read as the reverse complement.
GCATCGGATACTCGAATAAAAGAAAAGAGGAGTGCAAGTCCAATAAACACCCCAAAGAGACTGATAATTGTTCTGACCATGATATTCTCCTTTTTCTAATGGTTTTCAGTTTTCAGTTTGCCTCGTAGTGAGAGTTATCAGACAAGAGGCTTTCTGTAACAATCCTCATCTTCCTGAAGACTGCGAAGGTGGAGTTATTCGTTATGAAAGGCTCTTAACTGAAAACTGTTAACCGATAACTGACGACTATTCTGACTGAAATGCGTCATAAAATTGCCGTGCTCTGTTTTCAACATTCCTTAAGTAATTTTGACCAATCTGCTCAATGTAAAGTTCGGTTAAGTCGCCGTTTGCTTCACCGAAGGCTTTGGCAAATTTCCGACACTCCTCTTTATCACCGCCAGAGGCGTAGGCTTTGGTCTTCGCATCTGTGCCGGATTTTCGGACTTCAACGAACTTATCACGGAACCTGAGATAACTCCCGTCACCAACAAATTGGACATCCTCAAGTGCTGTAAAATCAAGGGTTGGCAGCGCATCTGAAAGGACAACACGTGCTTGTTCTATATCTATTTTTTCGTCGCGGAGAGCAATGGCGATGCCGAGGAAAAATAGGTCGTTTTTGTCGCGTTTCGCTTCGCCTTCCAATTTTGCTGCACGGAGTTTTTCAGGGTTCGGTTCAGATTCATTGTAATAGGTAATGTCCTCTCTCACGTCGCAGGTTGCAGTGATTTGACTTTCAGTAAAAACGCCAGCAAGATAATCAGACAAACGCATATTCGCCTGTTTGCAGTGCGCTGCGAGCGCGGTGACAAGCACCATAGATTCACCTGCCGACTTTTCGCGCATCGCAATAGCAGTTCTACCGCCTTGACTTTGAATAAGTGCTTCAGGACCGGTAATCATGCCACCGCTCTCTTCACCCGCAAAGATGAGTCGCGGCTGCACACCGAGTGAAATTGTCTCGCCATAGACATCTTGGATAACGACCGGTGCGTCTGGTACATCAGCGATCTGCCGTTCTATCTTTTTCATAATCGCAGCGATTTCTTTGAAACCGACGGGTACGTTAATAACCTTAACATCGTTCGCAGCACCCCACTGATCCCAAGCGAGTGCCGAAGGCGTTGTCTTAATCATGAACCGCGGATGATGCTCCCAGAGTCCGTCGGTTTTGAGTTGCTTGGCGTAGAAATCCATCAACATAAGAAATGCTTGATTCGGCGTGTAAATCGTCAAAAGCCGGTTATCACCAAGATCGAGAAAATCGACACCGAGGCGTTCGAGTGTTTCTGCTCGCGACGTATCCTCTATTTCACAGACGATAAGCCGATCGCCATCTGGATCGGTTGCTTCAATAATGGTACCGACGGGTTGTGATTTAAGTTTCGTCGCATAATCCGTGGATTTGACGACATCAAGGATACTAAAATCACATCCGAGGTCGTAAAATTCAGCCGCACCTGTCTTCGGATTCTGATCAAGTTTCCCAATGTTGTGATAGAGCGGATCCGCCTCAACGTGGAGCCAACGGACAGAATTAGCAATGCCTAATCGCTCAAAGATAGCACGCATCGGACGATACATACACCCGCCGACACAATCGACGACAATCGGGGGTTTTACCTCGCGAATGAGTTTGAGATTCGCATCTGTAGCGACACCGCCTTTGAGGTAACCGACATAAAGCTGCACGCCGTCGTGGAGTTCATCCAGTCTTTCAAAATCTATATGTTCGTTGGTGACCGCACTGAACCGAATTGGGTATCCGTCTGCTTCAGCAGTTTTAAGAATTTCTTCAATCTTGTTGACGAACCGCATGGATTCTTCGGGTAGGTATTGACTGCCTTGATTGTTGAGATCTTTGGTCGCGTTCTTCGTGCTAACAGAGTGGCTTGATGTAACATGCTCACCACCATCAAGATCAAGCATGAAAATCAGAAACGATGCCATCCAGATAGGCAGTGTACCGAACCCTTTCGGGACATACGTACGAATCCCTTGTGCGGCTTGGATCCGAGCGAGGTATTCGACATATTTCTGTGAGTTGTAACGCACCTCGCATCCTGCAAGTTTCTCAACTAACCTTCCATCTGCGGACTCCTTAGCGACAAGACTTTTTCCGAGTGTTGCCAAGATAATTCCGATCTGGTTAATCGGAAATCGGGTATCCCACGGGTATAGGATATTTTGTGGACCGCGGATGCCAGCCGTCGAGACTTGTGCTTCCTTCGCATAATTGCGAAACCATTCCCAAAGGTTCAAACGCTCAATTAACGCCTTATCGAGATGGAATGTGAACGCCTCTGATTCATCTTGTGGAAAAAGGGGTGTTTTGATAGAATCCGGCGTATTTTGCTCAACAACAGCGAAGAGCTGTTGCTCGGTACGATCCCGTTTATGCCGATAACTTTCGTCAATCCTGATAATCATCAACACCCTCCTTGCAGGATTAAAGATTTATAAACATTCTATCACATCTTTATATTTTTTTTTGAAAAAAAGAGAATTCAGAATCCTTTGTGGAGAAAAAGATAGTTGATTTTCTCCACAATTTCCGTATAATTAACCCAAGTTCCCGCTTTTTTTACGAATATAGCCGCCATTTTTTTGGGAGATCTTTCATGAAACATAAGAGTTCCTTCCTACTTTTCGTAGCAAGCGCAGCCTTGTTGTGTGTGAGCATTTCTTCTGTTTTTGCCAAAGCCCCTGTCACTGCGAAAATTGTGTTTAGGTCGTCTCGTGATAATAATCGCGAAATTTATATCATGAACCCGGATGGAAGTGGGCAGATGAGACTCACCCATCACCGTGCCGATGATGTCAGTCCGACTTGGTCACCGACGGGTGAACAAATTCTTTTCGCCTCCGATCGCGATCGGTTTCAGCGAAGCTGGGACTTGTATCTAATGGATGCTGATGGCAAAAACGTGCGTCGAGTGTTCGGCAAGTCGAGAGATAGATCCAGCGCGGTCTGGTCTCCAGACGGGAAACAGATTGCTTACAGAAGACGAGAACCCAGAGGAACGTATGTTTATATTGGAACAATAGATGGGAAAAAAGAAGAACGCGTGGCAATCGGAAGTAGCCCGACGTGGTCTCCCGATGGTACTGAGATAGCCTTTCTCTCTGGATTTGAGAACAAGCGGGTGCAAATCAATATACTTAACGTGCGCACAAAAAAACAGAAAGTGCTTTTTCCACCCGAGGCAAAACCTTCATGGATAAACGGCGATTTAACGTGGTCTTTAACAGCGGATAAACTGGCTTTTTCTTGGAATCAGGAAGCGGAACAGAAAAACGTTGACATGGAAACGATCTATACGCTAAATAGCGACGGTACCGGGCTTAAACGAATTACGAGTGAGGCTGCCCCGAGAGAGACTTCGCCGGTTTGGTCACCTCAAGGAGATACGCTTCTTTATGACAAGGCCGATAAGAACAATCGTTTGCAAATCTACAAAATAACATTGGGCAGCGATGTTTCGGAACAACTCACAGATACTTTTATACCAAAGGTATTTGGAGATTTTTTTCAAGCAAATAGTTCGGGGGACTGGTTTGATCCAGCGTTCGCATTGCCAGTTGCACCGCAACCCCAATTGTTAACAACACAATGGGTAAAAATAAAAACGAAGTAACTGCTGTTTGCGAATATAATGCTTCCGAAGGTTTGTCGTTAGATTGACGGGCAACACTCCGAATTATAATTTTCTTGTAAGGAGGTATACATGAGATGTAAGTGTTTTCTCCTATTTTTTCTGCTAAGTGTAGTTGGGTTAGACATAAGTGTTTATGAGGTGTCGGCAGAGGCTCCGACGACTGCGAAGATAGCGTTCTCATCGTGGCGTGATCGGAATCTGGACATCTATCTGATGAATCCGGATGGCAGCGGGGAGGAGCGGCTCACCAACCATCTCGCAAGGGATAGTGGTCCGAAATGGTCTCCGAGCGGCGAATACATTCTTTTTAATTCTGACCGAGACGGTGCACCAGGAGACTGGGATCTCTATCTGATGGATGCCGATGGCTCTAATGTGCGACGCGTGTTCAAGAAGGAGGCGGTAAGGACCATTCCAACATGGTCGCCGGATGGCGAACAGATTGCTTATACCCGTTGGGAGCAGGGGAAGTTTTATATCTATATTGCGCCAATAGATGGTAAAAAAGAGGAGCGTATCGCACTTGGCAGTCAACCCGTATGGTCTCCAGAGGGCACGGAGATAGTCTTTATTGAAGGGACACCCAGAGACCCCAAGCGGATTAGTATGTTAGATATGCGAACGCGTAAACACAAGTTCTTCTTCCCACAGAAGGGGCCCGCGTGGGTTCGGCATCCTGCATGGTCTCCAGAGGGCGATAGGCTGACATTTGCTTGGTACAACCGTGTTGAGTTTAATGTAGAAGAGTTTAAACTGGAGACGATCTATATTGTCAATCGCGATGGCACAGGACTTCAACAAATTATTGAAGAAGGGAAGCGAGCCGTAGCACCGGAGTGGTCTCCAGGGGGAGACGCGCTGATTTATAGTCAATTGGATAAGAATGATATGCAGCAAATCTTCAAAGTTACGTTGAATGGCGGCGAGCCAGTGCAGCTGAGCAATCCTCACTTCATAAATTTTGTAGGGGATTGGTTCGATCCTGCGTTTGCATTGCCGGTTTCACCACAGCCGAATTTCCTAACGACGACGTGGGGACACGTGAAACGGCAATAATCTTTCCGGCAAACCCCCTAAGCAGCTGCGCTTCCCAATTACAAACCACAAACGTATTTAAGAACTACCGCTCCCGCCCTGAAATGAGCAGGTCAAAGGAATTGCTCTGCCATCCGCCGTCCGTGACGATGTTGTCCTTTGTCTCACGTAAACGATCGACCATACGCGCCTTCATTCGACGGAGCACATGCTTGTAACCGAGTTGGTTCGCTAAGTTATGGAGTTCGTGCGGATCGCTCTTCATGTCGTAGAGTTCATCCTCGCTGTACGGATTGTAGACGTACTTCCATGAATCCGTCCGCACCATCCTGACAGTAGCAAGTGTCGGCTCGTACCCGTGAAATTCGGCGAACACATCATCGGGCCAGTCCGCTACCGTTTCACCTCTCAAAAGTGGAACAATTGATCTACCATCAAGATTATCAGGGGTTTCTGCACCACCGAGTTCCAAAAACGTGGGCATGAGATCTACAAGATTCACAAATTCATCACACGTTGTGCCGGGTGATGTTGCGCCGGGCCAACGGATCACGAGCGGAATGTGGTGCGTCTCCTCGTACATGTGAAAACCTTTATTGAAAAGCCGATGGCTGCCGAGCATATCCCCGTGGTCAGTTGAAAAGACGACGACGGTATTTTCCGCCATACCACTGGCTTCAAGGCAGTCGAGAATTCGTCGCACCTGATCGTCAATGAAGGTACAGAATCCCCAATACGCAGCGATAACCTTCTGCCAATCGGGCCAGGTGAGGTGGCTGGCGTTCCATCGGAGCATCTCCTTCTGCTGGATGAGGGGTTTGTTGATGAACTGTTCATCAAAGTTGCCCCACCGTTCAACGGTGTCCGGATCGTACATCGTATCATAAGGTGCTGGCACGGCGTACGGGAAATGAGGTCCGAAGAAGTTCGCAGCAATCATAAAGGGTTGCTCAGAATCCGAATAACCATCGATTAATTCAATTGCTTTATCAGCTGTCCACGCTTCCATCGTCCGTTCAACAGGGAGCGGAAGTCTGCCATAGAAAGGTGCCTCACCACCCCATTCAAAGGGTTGGACAGCGTCTCTATCAATTCGGAAGTCAATGCCGTCGTCACGGAGCCACTGATGCCACTCATTATAAGGATGCCATTTGTCATAGCCCCAGAACTCCGTGTCGCCTTGCTTGGCGAGATGCCATTTACCTATGCAACTTACGCGATAACCTGTTTCTGTTAGAAGTTTTGGATATGCGGGTTTGTCGAGAATCTGGTTTGCAAATACGCCGTTGAAATTCCCCATGTTCGACAGCTGCCCGTGGTTATGCGGATAGAGTCCGGTGAGCAGTGAACCGCGCGCAGGAGAGCAGAGTGCTATAGGCGTATAGGCGTTTGTGAACCGCATACCTGTCGCAGCGATCTCGTCAACAGCAGGTGTTCGGCAAATTGGCGCACCGTTGCAACCGAGTGAATCGAAACGTTGTTGGTCGGTAAGAAGAAAGAGAATATTAGGAGATTGTGCCATGATTATTATTCCTTTTTTCTAAAGCGAATTGTAGTTATCAGAGTATTGGAGTCAGCACGTGCTTCAAGGTTCAGGTGGGTTCGGATACAATAGCAATATTTTTGGGGCCTTTGAAGTCGAGTTCAATACGCTCAAAGTGGACTGAATGCCGCCGATAAAAATCTTCTATTGCCGTCAACAACTCATATTGCCCGCGACGCTGCGCATCCCAGAAGTTGCAGCACGGGATTATCACGGCGGGCCGAACGAGTGCTGCTTCTCCCAATTGACGTAATGCGCCATCGGGATGGAGTCCAACCAACAGATCATAATAATCAGCCATTCCGGGTTCAAATTGTTCAGGACGATGCTCTATGCCTTTGAGCACTGTGCGGCGCGGGTCAATGAGTTCGCATGCGAAATTTTTCTTTTTCGTGAGAAGTCGCGTCAATATCCCCTTTCCACCAGCGACATCAGCGACACTATGGATCGTATTGCGATAGTGCGCAGCAACGAAATCTGCGACAACTTCAAACCGTTGTGGATCGCCATGTACCCGATGTTGTGCTCTGCTCATTTTAAATTCTCCGGGTTTAATGCTTCCAGTGCTGGATGGACAAATCGTCCGTCTTTCCGAATCAGGTTTCCGTCAAAGGACATTTCCCCACCACCGTGTTCCGGTGCCTGAATCATCACCATATCCCAATGGACAGCGGATCGATTCCCGTTGTCTGCTTCCTCATAAGCCTGACCGGGTGTGAAATGAAAAGAGCCTGCGATCTTCTCATCGAACAGAATATCGAGCATCGGATTTGTGATGTACGGGTTGAAGGCAATAGCAAACTCGCCGATATAACGTGCGCCTTCGTCCGTATCAAGGATGGCGTTCAGCCTTTCGGTACTATTCGCCGTTGCTTCAACGATTTTACCCTTTTCAAAACGGAGTCGAATATCCGTAAAGGTTGTCCCCTGATAGATTGTGGGTGTATTAAAATGGATCGTTCCGTTGACAGAATCGCGGACAGGAGAGGTGAAGCATTCTCCGTCAGGTATATTATATTCACCCGCACAAGGAATAACAGGGATGTCCTTAATACTGAACCGTAAATCGGTACCCTCCCCGACAATATGGACTTCATCCGTTTCCTCCATTAGAACCTTGAGGGGTGCCATGGCGCGTTCCATTCGACTGTAGTCGAGCGTGCAAACGTCAAAGTAGTAATCCTCAAACGCCTCCGTGCTCATCTTCGCCTGCTGTGCCATTGCGGGGTGGGGCCATCGTAGCACAACCCATTTTGTCTGGGGTACACGGATATCATTAAGGGGCCGGAGCCAATATTTTTGATAGCGTTGTATTGCCTCTGACGGGACATCCGACATCTCCGTGATATTATGGCTCCCACGAATCCCTATATACGCCTGTACCTTTCTCATACGATATATTTCGTATTCACCCATCAATTTTATGCCAGCATCGTCTCCGCCAAGAATGATCTCACGTTGGATACGGTTTTGCTTGAGTTCAACAAGTGGAATCCCACCCGCTTTCCGCACGGCGCGAATGAGGGCAATAACCATCTCTTGTGGAATATCAATGCCTTCGATGAGTACAAATTCGCCGGGTTGGACTTTGGTGGAATGGGTCGTGAGAACGTTTGCGAGTTCATCAAGTCGTGGGTCGTGCATATTTACCTCAAAAGCAATTGTTGTTAGAATATGTAAAAATCCAAAATCGAATTTTGTGAAAAGTTTCAACTTTCAACGTTGTCCGCTTGATATACAAAATTTTCTTGTATACTATCAGCGAGCGATGTCCACCACGTTTCATCTGTGGGAACACGCAGTAGATGGGTGTTGCGGGGTGCATCATTCGCGCCTAAACCTTTTTCAATTATCTGTGTGTCTGTGTCGCGTTCCAGTAATTCTGCAAGTGTATATTCCAAGCGTTCAGGCGAACGAATTGCGATGACATTGACAATTTCAGTTAATTGTAAATCCAACAGAAAGTCAACGTTCCAGAACAATTTTTTTCCGTTTTTTGGGAATGGGTCAGGCGGTCCCAAGCCACAACCATGGAATTGGTTTACCATTTTTTCTCGGATAGCATGTGGCGGTTTATCACCGCTCCGCGTTGCGTGCCGAATGAGCCGTCGTGCCAACGAAGTCTCGCCTTTTTCTGATAGCGCGGAACCGACATAAACATAATCACCAACGGGCAATGAAATCCGTTTGCCTTTCTTGAACCGTCCGAATTGTAATGTGGTGTTCTCTTTAAGGCGGATTCCCAAGATGTATGTTCCTGCCTGTGAATCATCGCCGATGATATGGATGCTCGGAATTTCCATCAATCCAACCTATAAACTATATTTCTTTCAACTCCGGGACATGTTCATCTTCATATTTTTCAGTAACAGGAAGACTCCGCTACAAGGCACATTCAATCTTCAAGGTTCAAGAGGGCATGCGTAAACTCATCAATGCTTGATGCTTGCGCGGCAACACGGTGTAACTGATCCAGACGTTGTAGATCGTCAATGGCACCCAGAAAAGGCTTTAACTTTTCTGCGACCTCCGTTTCAAATCGGACATCTAACACTGTGAGTATTGCTTCAACTGCGTACTGTTTTTTGCCTTGTTCGATACCTTGTTCGATACCCTGTTCGATACCTTGTTCGATACCTTGTTGTAGAATATACTGGTAAGTCGATGATTCTAACATAGGTCCCTCCATTAGATGTTGGATGTCGGCAGGGTCAACGATTAAACCACTCAAAACCCATTGCCATAGTAATAAATCCTTCTGAAGTTCTGGCTCCAACGACAGTGCCCGTGTGATTTGATGACATTCCTCAACCCATTCAACCGCTGATACCCCTGCCCGCGGCCGCATCAACGGAGCAAATGCCATCAGAGAAATCTGATCCATCTCAAAAATCGACTGACCCTCAAGTTCACTGAGGCGGATCGCTTGATACTCTATCTCAATCTTGTGTCCCGGAAACGTTTGGTTATACCCGCCCGGGTCATTCTGACCCGCATCGGGACTCAAATAGATGATGTAAGACAAAATCGGCAACCCGTATCTTTCAAAGCATCGCCCGAAATAGCCAACCTTGCGTTGGAGTATCTCTGCCCTCGTCTCCCTGCTAACTTGGAACTCAATATGTACTAAGACTTCTTGCGCTTCAATAAGCGTCTTCGCCAAAACGTCCATACGGCGTATCTCAACGGTGGGAAGTTCAGTCTCAAGTTGCTCAAGGAACTTCAGCCCTGGTATTTTGGTCAGGGTCCGCAATAAATCTTCGGTGAACGTTCCAAAGATATGTTTGCTGACAATATCGTATCGATTGTGCGGTAATTCTTCAAGGCGTTGGTTTAAGACATCTTCCATATCCAGATTATACCCCTATTTGTTGATGAATGTCAACTTTTTTAGAATTTGGGTATTGAAACAAAAACGAAAATCTATTAGAATTGCAAAAGAGGAAACTACCCATCGGAATCGCGAGCGTGGGAAAACACCCAAGCAAAAACACTCGCGCCTACGACAGCAAGCGCACTTAAGCCCAACTTCGGCGAGCTGAATAAACGGAACGGCACTTTATTGCCATACCTACCTCAACGAACCGCAAGGAAAATTACAAGAATGAAAATAGGTCGATTATCTATCGGATATGTCACGGTTACTGTGATGTTAGTACTACATCTTCTGCCGGTTTGGGGTTTCAAGTACTTCCCGACCCAGGACGGGGCAAGTCATATCTATAACGCTTACGTTGTGAAAGAATATCACAACCACGAAAACTACCGGTTACGCGAAGTCTACGACCTGAATGCGACTGTCTTTCCGAACTGGACCTCCCACGCGCTTCTGCTACTATTGTTATACATCTTTCCACCGCTCGTTTGCGAAAAGATCGTACTTACCCTCTGCATCAGTCTCCTACCGCTCTCACTCTTGTATTTCCTCAACGGTGTCGAAAAGAGAAATACGGTCTTCGGGCTGCTTGGGTTTCTCTTCGCCTACAACTACCTACTCCACATGGGGTTCTACAACTTTGTCCTGAGCATGTCTCTGTTTTTCTTCACACTCGGCTACTGGTGGAGGGTGAAAGATAAACTCGGATTGACAAACATCGTGGTCATATACATATTGCTGTTGGTGACCTACCTCACGCACTACCACTCTTATGCGTTACTGATCATGTCGCTGACGTTCTTTTCTCTTTACGGGGCGGCGTACGATGCCCTGCGCGGGATGTGGGGTTATAAGGAGACATCACAGCCACTGGCAGAGCGTTTCAAGGAGGGGCTGACAAAACTTAAACCTGCCCTGACTTTCATAGGGAGTCTCATACCTGCTTACTTTATCTTGTTCTCCTACTATTTCTACCTTATCAACGCTCACGGGGGTGATGGTAACCATAAAGGTTTTGAATGGCTAAACGACTATTTCTTCGGTATGAAATCTCTTGTATCCTTCCGAGACGATCACATACTAATCGGACGTGTGTTACTGGTCTTTTTTGCTATCGCCTTTGTCCTCACAGTTATCGATAGAATCCGGCATTATTATCAATTCCGCGAATCAGAGGAATGGAAAGAGACTGGCGAACGGGTCTGGACACGCGTTGTGACGCAAATGGATGGGTTTTTGATCATGGCAGTCCTCATCACTGCGATGTATTTCATAGCCCCATGGTCGGGTTACAGCGGCGGTTGGATAAACGACCGGTTTCATCTGTACATATTCCTTGTGTTGCTCCCGTTTTTCGCCGTCAACGGGCATCGCTACATAAACTATGGAGTTGCGGGGATCATCATCGTCCTATCCTTATGGCATCTTGGCTATAATGTTCACACATACACCCTACTGAATCGGGATATTGCCAACGCGCTCTCATTAGAAGGTATGGATGAAAAGGATACGATCCTCATGAGCACACCGGGAGAGTGGGGCGGTTTTTCAGATTCGCTCGGTTTTCAACCGAAATACGTTGAACCGTTTGGGCACATTGAGTGTCTATTGGCAACGCATAAGGGGATCGGTTACCTCAATAACTACGAGGCAAATACGGATCATTTTCCACTGCAATACAAGGAAACAGAACAATACACGGCAAAAGAATTGCCTGCTGATTATGCCATCATTTGGCGGACGGAGTATGGCGATGTTGCTGGCTTGGAGGAAGAGTATGAACTCCTTGATTCCAACGACTATAACCGCCTCTATCGCCGCAAACGCGCAGCACCGGATACCGAAATGTGGGGTGGTGGAACCACCGTTGCCTTTGATTTGCAACCGGATGATGGACAGACGGCACCGGAACACATCGGCGTATATGTGGATACGGTTTACACCGATGGGCAATACGGTTGGTTGACGGAGTCAGAACGGGAGGTCTTTGAAAACGAGTCTGAAGTTCCACACCCCTACGAGGATAGCATTTGGGGGACAGCAGATGGCGTTTTCCGAGTGGCACTTCCGAACGGCGTATACGAAGTGACATGCTATTTCAGTGCAAGCGAATCTGAGCCGTTAGAGATAAACCTGATTGCGGGCGGTGAGAAGCAGATTCAACGATTACAGATTCCTGTTGGAAATGAGACGATTGAGAGGCGTTACAGTATCACGATTACAGATGAACACCTAACGCAGGTGATATATACCCGTGGAAAAGGAAAATACAAAAGGTGGGGGTGGAGTGGCTTTAGTATTCAATCAACCGATGGCGGACCGAACTTTCGTCTTCCTGAAGAAACCGATGAATAATGATTCGGTGGAATGTTTAGTCTTTACGTTTTATGTCAGTGGTCTTCCCCAAGTAACCCTCGCTTCTAACTGGAAACTGAGGAAACCTTCATCATCAACAAAGTCAGACAAGATATGCGACAGTTCGGTGTCAAATGCTTTGACGTTTTCCTCTCCCATGTGCTCTTTGGACATACTTTCCCTTGAATGAAAAGACTGAACATAGTCTGTAAGCGATTGTGAGAAACTCACCGGTGTCGTCCGTTTATCTCCAACCAATTCCAGATGCCCCCTATTCACAAGTTCTTGAATCAGATCGATCTGCTCATGATGTCTATTAGTGGAATACTTATGGATTAGTGAAAGTTCTGCGTCATGCCAAGGTGATTCAATAGGACGATCCCCATCAATGATTACGAGATACCCATCCGTCGTCAGCACCTCCTTGAATCTTGGAAAAACCACATTCCACTCCATCCAATGGATACTGGCACCAGCCGTTACCATATCGTAGGGCGGGGACAGCTGCACCTCCTCGATAGGTCCAACGATCCATCGGAGGTTTGGGTGATAGCCGTTGATGAGGGACTTTCCTACTCGGATCATTTCCTGTGAGAAGTCAACCGCATCAACGCCTTCTACATGATCCACGAGTACCCGTGCAATCTTTCCTGGACCACATCCGACATCCAGAACTCTCCCGCGAGGTTCTCCGAGCAAATTTAGAAGTATCTCATAGGTTTCATCTGGATACGGAGGTCGGAGTTCGTATGTTTCTGCTAAGCTTCGGTTTTTGAATCGTGATGCGTAATCGTCCCAGTATTGTCGCGGTCTTGTGATTTCCATGTTTCAATCCATTCCATCGGATAAACGCTTATATTCAAGAAACTTCTCTTGAACGAAACCTTTGCTGAAGAGGCTTTTGCTCAGATCAAAACCTTCCCCGATCGAGTCCGTCCGTCCAAAACAGTAGAAGGCTGCACCCGCATTCAGACAGACCAGATCCAAGACTGATTCGGGTGCTTGGTTTTGTAAAAGAGATAGGAAGATTTCCGCATTCTCGTCGTTATCACCGCCTGGAATGGTGCTGTAGTCTCGTTCAGTAATCCCGAAGTCCGAAGGTTTAATGTTATATTCTTTGACAACACCGTCAGTGAGTTCAAATATATGCGTGGCTCCAGAAATTGAAACCTCGTCAATTCCAGGTTCACCAACAACAATTAAGAACCGTTTCCGCCCAAGTTGGCGGAGTACTTCTGCCAACTGTCTGCCCATACCTACATCAATCGTCCCGAGGATTTGATATTGCGGATTTGCGGGGTTACATAGCGGTGCACTGAGATTAAAAATGGTTCTCCTATTTGCCATTTGTCTGGCAGCTACAACCTCTTTCATCACCGGATGATATGTACGAGCAAAGAGAAAACAGACTTTCGTTTTGGTGAAAATGTCCGCTAATCGGTTATCTTCAAAATCGAATTCACAGCCAAGTTTTTCCAGCAAATCAAAACTTCCATTCGGTCGCTTTGAACCTTTATTGCCATGTTTGATAACTGGAACGCCACCAGCAGACAGAACAAATGCAGCGGTGGTGGATACATTGAACCGATCCAAACCGCTACCCCCCGTGCCGCATGAATCAATGGCGTTGGAAGTCAGAGGAACGGGTCTCGACTTCGCCAACAATGCCCTTGAAAACCCAAGAATCTCATCAGCAGTTTCGCCTTTTTCAGAGAGTGCTATAAGCAGTTCTGCTATCTGTTTGTCCGGTACATCTTTTTCGAGTATTGTATTCAAACATTGCTCGGCTTCACTGACTTGTAGAGATCCACCGACTTTGACTTTGTCAATGTATTCTGAGATCACGATTTTCCTTCCGCGCTGAAGTTAGGAAATCAAATGCCAATGCATCACCAACAGGCACATAACCGATTTTGGCGTAGATATTACTGGAAACTGAATCCAATAAACAGGCAATTGACTCAAATAGAACAAACAGGATCTGACAGAAAGGATTTTTGAAAGATTTCTCTGGATCCTCCTTCAGGTCCTGGAGATGCCTTTGCAAAAGGTTCAAAACCCATCTTCTTGTAAAATCGACGCGCTGGCTGACCTTCCAGATTATCCTCGCCGAATGTTGTAACGAATAACTCAGCAGGTGGTTTGATCAAATCAAATACATGTTCTAAGAGAACTGTGCCGATACCCCTGCGACGCCATTGCTCTGCCACGGACAGCCAACGAATATGATACTCAGGCTGTCTGAAGGACAGAAACAAACCTCCCATCAACGGTGCTCCAGCAGATCGATCTTGTTCCCGAACACAATATGCACTTCCTCGATCTATGTTTTTGCGTAGGGCGTTCTGAAAATCAGGCTGGTCAACCATCGGTCCGAAGAGAAATTCGACCTCCAATGCCAATTCAAGCCAACTCGGAACATCAGCGCGTGTAGCGATCTGGACTTTCATTAGGGTTTTCCTTGTTTTGAAGGCTTTGTAGAAACAGTGATACGATACAATCGTTGTGCAGCATTTGAGACATCATTTCTCCAAGACATCAAGACAAGATTTCAAGCGACGATCATGATCGGCATATTGTTTTAGCCACTCAACGACTGTTTTGCCATCCGTAAGTCTGGCTTGCAAATCCGCGCCATGTTCTACAAGATACCGCGTCGTTTCTACATGTCCATGACCGGCTGCGCAGTACAGGGGAAAATGCGCGTGATCTGATGTTACATTGATATCCGCCCCACTGCCGACCAACTGTTCTACAATTTCTTGGTCACCGTTTCGCGCAGCATGGTGCAAGGCTGTATCACCACGGGCGTAACGCTCCTGCACTAACATTGGCTCGTCACGGAGCATTGCGTTGACTCGTTGTACATTGGCTAAGAAAACGGCGTATATAAACTGACGCGCCGTTTCGCTCGATGGCTTGGCATGTGCATCCAAGCCTCCATACGCAATGAGTAATGACACGACTTCCTTATTGTCTGGTACTTCTCCAGCATAGTGAATCGCGTAACCGTCATGCGCTGCCAAATCAGCACCACAGTCTATTAGATATTTACTCCCGCAACCGGCAGCAGGCGAACGAAGCGTTGTCAGAGTTAAGAAAGAAAATACCTGCAGCCTTCAAGGGTCAGTTGGAGACCATGCGTGCCGAGACCCACGAAAAATACGTAATATGCGACGAAATCTTCTGCGCGTGGGGGAGTTTTAACTGGCTGTCCTATCGTGGCGAGGTAGACGATGGTTACCGTCGCGAAACGAGCTACTATTCGGAGAGGCAGAGTGACATCGAACTCTGGAAAGACAACGCAGTGTCCCTATTTGCTTCCTGACTAACCATGCAACGCAGAGGATTTTGGTCTTCTTTGCAAGCCGAAATTGCTACGCCTGAACGAGAAGGCACTGTTGGCGGCGGTGCAGCAGACCTGCGTGGAGTGGACGGTCTGGTCAAGCCCTGGAGAGCGATAGCATCTCAAAGGGTCAGGTATCGCGTATCTATGGAGAGCTCGACCGTGTGGAGGACAGCTTCTTGGAGCGTCCTCTGGGGGACCGTACTGCTAGGTGCTGGGTGAGTCCGGAGCAGATGTCCTGGCGTTCACGCACTTCCTGTCAGGCATCCAGCCATCCAAACACCGACGCTGGACACACTTGCTCGTGCAGGCACCCG
>JAPOZO010000034.1 GCA_026706025.1 Candidatus Poribacteria bacterium | reverse complement strand
TGGGAGATTGTGACGGAAGCAGAACTGCAACTCGTGGGAGCAGCAACCATTACCAGCACTATAGAAGTGGTTGCAATTGAGGACGTTGAAACTTCCATCGGCGTATTCAAAGATTGTGTTAAGGTGGAGACTAATCGAAAAGCCGTCACGGCAATTACAATTGTACGTGAGCGTGAAATCCTATGGCTCGCACCCGATGTGGGCCCCGTTAAATTCTTAGATGATACAAGGGGTATTGTTTTTGACTTGGCAAGTTACAACTTAGTTGAACCGGCTGCTGAAGAGATGCCAGCTGCTGAGGATATGCAACCGACTGAGGAAACTACCGAGGAAACTACCGAGGAAGCTGCCGAAGAGGTCACCGAGGAGACTACCGAGGAAATCACTGAAGAGGTAACTGAGGAGACTACCGAGGAAACTGTCGAAGAGGGCACTGAGGTTGAAGTGCCTGCAGAACCAATGGTTGAAGAACCGATGATGCCAAAAGCATGGGGTTTCGATGTGACCCTTGAGCCCGGTTTAAACATGATTTCTATCCCATTGATGCCAGAAGAGCCTTATACCGCAAAATCATTGGCAGCAATGTTGGAGGCAACCCTTGTTATCCGATTAGATCTGACAACTCAGCAGTTTAGTGCTTATACCTCCCTTGATGAAGGGGATGGTTTTGGCATTGACGGGGGCATGGGGTATATTGTCAATACACCCGCTGGCGGTATGGTAAAGTTCACCGGTAAAGCGTGGGATAACCAACCTGAAGCCGCTGATGACGCACCCGCTGCACCTACACTTTCCACTAATAAAAACACTTGGGCGTTCGTCGTCACCAGTGACATCCGCGACATGGCGACAGACACAGGATACATCCTCGTCGCAAAAAACCTCCGTACCGGGACCATCGCTACGGAGACTGTCACAAGCGAAGCGAAACGTTCTGCTGCTGTCTGGGCAGATCTCAACCGCAAGAGTGTTGTTGAAGCTGGCGATAAACTCGAAATCGTCCTTTATGACGAACGCGGGAATACCGTCTCCGGTCCCTTCCAACGCACCGTTTCAACGGCTGACATTCGCAACGCCTTCCTCAGTCTGCAGCTCACTGTCGGCGACGTGCGACCAAAAGATACCATTTTGGCACAGAATTACCCGAACCCGTTCAACCCTGAAACGTGGATTCCGTATCAGTTAAGCAAATCGGCTGAGGTGTCAATCCATATTCACAATGTCGCGGGGCACCTAATTCGCACGCTCGATTTAGGGCTGAAACCGATAGGTTCCTACATGACACCATCAACTGCCGCGTATTGGGACGGTAAAAACTCGGTTGGCGAGCGTGTTTCAAGTGGTATCTACTTCTATACGCTCCAGACCACAGATTTTGCTGCAACCCGACGGATGGTTATCCTCAAGTAGGAGACACAACTATCAACACGATTCAATTAAACGCCTTGATGTCACCATCAAGGCGTTTTTTAGCATACGGCAGGCGTACTTCGCGACCGCGCCTCACTTAAGAAAAGGAGGATCAAGTGACTATAAATACCGTATTGCTCACGGCGATACTCTGTGCACTCGTTAGCACAGCATCTGCACAGAACTACTATCCCGCAGATATTGGGAATACTTGGGTCTTAGAAAGCACAGATAGTGCTGAACGTATCACTTACACGCTTGAGACACCCGAAGAAGAACTCAGTGGCGAACAGTTTCGCACCCTTAAAATTATAACAGAGGTGTTAGGGACAAGCGCGATTAATACAAACACATTCCTTATTGAGATCGATGCGGAAGGGATGAAACTCCATAAAGTTGTCGCAGAACTTGGTGATGTGTTCGGTGTATCGCGTCTGGAATTTTCACCACCTGCTGTCTTTTTTCCACCAACACTTCAAGTTGGGGAAGTGTGGGAGACCATCGGAGAAACGGAAGTATATCTGGTGGGTGACGTTACAGTCTCCAGTACTAATAAAGTTATTGCTATAGAAGACGTGGTTACACCGGCTGGCACGTTTGAGAACTGTCTGAAAATTCGGATAGGCACAAAAACCACCGCTGCAGTCGGATCAAGTCGTTCTACCTCTTACCAGTGGCTCGCACCCGATCTCGGACCTGTTAAATTTGAGACAAGTCAGGATATCATCTTTGAACTAACCAGCTTCGATCTGGTCACACCTGAGATGCCTTATGACGTAAATGCAGATGGGATGGTCAACATCTTGGATCTCACCTTTGTCGCTTCTCGATTTGGAGAAGCGGATCCAGAGGCTGATGTGAATGACGACGGGATCGTTAACATTCTCGACTTAGTACTCGTTGCCCAGCATTTCGGAAATTAAGGGCAGTTACAATATTCTTTTTTTACTTTCCTGTGCCGTAAGCGTTTCTTCATGCCACGTTGATATTTCGCTTGTGCTTCGGAACCGCCACGAAAATGTAAGCGATGTATCGCCACCATTATAGAATACTGCTTCCGCATTCCCTTCCTTGCTTCCTAAAATGGGGCGCACGAGAGAGAGAAGCCTCGGCGGTGGATGGTTGTTTCCGTTGTTTTGTTTGATCTCCAAAAGTTGTGTGACTTCACTCTGTACCTCACGCGTCCCCAGAAGCAAAGGACCATAGCACGCAGTGACAGCACCTTGTCCCCAATTCCGTCCGTGTCCTGCTGCAACTGAACAGACCGCGCCTCCCATATCCGCATGTTCCCGTCCACCGCGCAACACCCGCCGCGCCATACCCAAACGCCTCGCAGCACTTCGGAGGGCACGCATCGCATAGCCAGCCTCACCCGTCACCTGATACGCCAGCGTCAAAGTAGCCGTTGATGGTTCCCGAATCGGTCTCACAGAGCCATCATCTGACCATTCTCCCCAATATGCCATATCCGATCGTTTCCCGACACCGGGTTCCCGGCGACGCGTCTCTTGCGGAAAAACCAACGCCAGTAGTTCTGGTGGTTCGTCAGGCAAATCCGCTAACGCCACACGGATCGCCGCATCAAAATCGGTGTCTTCAAATGTCCAACGGTAGTAACTCAACGCCGCCGCCGCCGGATCGTTATACGGATCACCCAATGATGACACAAGCGGTTCTACAATTCGTTTTGCCGCCGTTTTAAATATCTCTTTTCCAGACAACAGATAGAGATCGCCCAACGCATAGATGGCACCAGAAGCCAACAGCACTTCAATACCAGCAAGTGGGTCCCCTACGATGTGATGCGTACTTGCCACGAGCCGCTGTAAATTCTTCGCGTTGACCGCGGTTTCATCAAGTCCCTCACCATCAAGTGTCCAGATCAACGGCATCGGATCCGGTGCCGCAATCAGCCGTTCCGCACGCTTTCTGCCATACCGCAGCGACCATGTTAAATAGCGTTCTTCATCTGTCACACGATACGCCGCAAGCGCGATGTGAATAAATCGGAAATGCTCCGCCATCTCATAAGCGTTCTTTTCGTCGTTCCTCACATCACGGCTACCGATGTTGTAACCGATAAATGTATCTCGGTCATAATCATACCACGCTGGAATCTCTGGTACCCAATTGCCGATATGTTCTGCTGCGTCCGTCAATAGATCGGTGGCTTCCGTGTCCGCTGGCATCAAACCGATATAACGAGGCAGAAACAGCAGAAACGGTTCCGGTCCGTGATGTGCCTCCGCCTTCGGTTCATAGCCGTGAAGACAATCGCGCTTTACCCAACCGATCAGTGCTGCTTTCAGCATATCGAAATGCTGCAGGACAGTCGCATCGCCAGTGATAAGATAATGCGGAAACCACGCCAGCGCATAGTTCGCTTCATCTTCGCCACCATCATTCGGACCCGGTGGATCCAGTAGCATACTCTGTTTCAGCCAACGTCCCATCTCACTTCTAAGCGTCGTATACTCGGTGTAGCATTCGTGGATAGTGTTGTCCATCAATTTCTCCTACAGTAGCGACTTCACAAATTCGATGCTCTGTTCCGCAATCGTCTTCGGATCCGGTTTGAAATCGAAGACCTCTGTTGAGACATAACCCTTATAATCAATCTCTTTCAATGCCTCAATAATCGGTGGATAGTCCACACCGCCAGAACCGGGGAGGTAGCCGTTGTCGTCATTGGAATGAAAATGTGCGACGTGCGGCGCGTGTTTACGGATCTGCGTCGGCATATCTATCCCCTCTTTCGCTGTACTACACACATCCAGAATCATCTCGAAATTTGGGTGATTGACAGCCTTCACCATCTCAACGGCTGTATCAGGGTGCGTGATGAAGTTCGTCTGATCGCTTGACAACGGTTCCATACACAGCATAACGCCTCTTTCACCTGCCAGTGCAGCACTTTCAGAGAAAGTCGCCCGTGCGTACTCCCACGCCTCATCGAAACTAAGTGGGTCCATCACATTCCGTTGTTGCGGTGAACCGATGACCATCACCTCTCCGCCTAAATCCGCGCATAGATTTACCAGTGCCAGGAAATAATCGCGTGTCTCCTCGCGAATCTCGGCATCTGGATGATTAACGTACAACCCCGGCGGCGAAACCAGCAGCCAGTGCAGCCCCGCAATCTCTATCTTCGCATCTGCCGCCGCCTTACGGATACGTGTCCGTTCAGTCTGGCTGATGTCTAACACTGAATCTGCTAAGGTAAACGGGGCAATCTCGACTGCCTCGTATCCGAGTTCAGCGGCATAAGTGAATACATCCTCGATTTTCCAATCTTCAAACATCTCGTTGCATATTGCAATTTTCATCCTCTGTCCTACCTCTGTTTTTTCATCTATTGTAAAGCGTTCACGCTTTTTTGTCAATTTTTTCTCTCCGTGGACCTGATATAGGCACTTTTCGATACCTCAGAGACCATGCACCCTTTCCGCAGTTTTGACAGTTTTTTGTAGCATAGGCTGTTAGCCTGTGGCATATTCCCAAGTTTTGACAGTTTTTTGTAGCATAGGCTGTTAGCCTGTGGCATATTACCAGTTACCGTTATTTTTTGGTAAGTTCTGTGGCAGATGAAACACCAAAGAAAACCCTTTCAACCTTTCAGAACGCAACTGAAATGCGACATGAATTGCCCAAACTACTGTAATTATAGAAAGGCATTCTATCCTCTGTTATCTTAACGGGACTTACGCACTTCACTGGTAGGGGCGGTTTCTAACCGCACCATAAGTGTCAATTTTAGAAACAACAACCGTTTCAGACCCAGGACCGATAGGTTCGGTTTTGCGGTGTACTCACCCCGGGGAATGCCCATAAGGCATTCATACCGTTGATTCATGCGATCTGCATTCCCAACCGAACCGGATACGACGCGGAAACCTTGAAGACTTCAAAACCCTCTTCAGTCCTGTAGGGTTTATTTGCTTAGGGTATTTGCTTGGGGAGTTTTTGCTGGGGTATTTCTGCGTATTGCTTGGGGTATTTGATAGGGGTATTTCTGCGTATTTCTTCGCGGTTCCTAACTCCGTCTGATCTTAGACGCAAACCTTGTATGCCGTGATATTCTCTTTAGCCCCGTAGGGGCGGCATCTGTGTAGAACGCGCCAACACCATAGACCCAAGCCCCGTAGGGGGTATTTGATAGGGTGTTTCTGCGGCATCTGTGGAACGCCAAAATGCTGAGAAAACCCCTAAATTGACACCTATGGTGCGGTTAGGAAACCGCACCATAAGCGTCAATTTAAGGAGAAAAACCGCCTCGGACCCAGGTCCGGTAGGTTCGGAATGTAATACAAGGAATGGATTTAGTCTATTCCCAGACTAAATCCCCTAACCGAACCGGATACTACGCGGAAACCTTGAAGATCTCAAAGCCCTCTTCAGTCCCGTAGGGACGCAATGTTTATAGAAACGCGTTTCCCTCGTTTCCTCAGCCCTGTAAGGGCGGCATGTTTATATCATTTATGCTAAAATGCCATCAAAAAATCACTAAATTGACACCTATGGTGCGGTTAGGAAACCGCACCTACCGGGTCTGGAGTAAATTACCCATTTTATTTCTTAAACTCATTAGGAGTGCTATGTATCTTGTGTAGGGGAGTTTTTGCTGGGGTGTTTCTTCTATGTTGCCCACCCGCTGAAAATTGTCCAAAGCTTAGTTTAATCAGACATTATAACGATTTAAGAACATATTGTGCGAATTAACGCTTAGGATATATTTCACGTTGTTTTGTTGTCTTTTAGCGGTGTCATTTGCGAGTTGTCTTCATTTTTGCCATTTTAATTAAGTAAAAATGTGTTTGTCGGATGACCAAAAACCAGTGGACAAGAACACACAATTTACCAATTATCATGTCTAATGTCTATTTTATGCAACCTTTCATTCTAACATACGCGTTATAGTAATGTGAAGGCTCTATTTTTGTTTTGCATTACATGAAATACAATAAAACTTGCTCAAACTTAGTACAAGATGATAGATTTTTGACTTTTAAATAAATCCCGCTTATCAAGATGACTTTAAGAGGAAATGCGTAAGTCCTATAATATCAAATCTGAAAAATAAATTCGCATTTAAGAGATTTTGGAATTCATAGCAAGGCGAATGTCTGAGGCGCAATAAGGCAGGGCGCATTTAGGCGGGTACGTCTCAAAATTGTGCGACTACTAACCGGTTTTTTATTAACCAGAAGCCGTTACTCAGAAATGGTATGAGTTACCGCGACATGTCAAAAGGTGTTCATATCCAGCAGATGAAAAGGAGATTATGGCATTACGAACCAAACTTGAGACGAACCATTCTTTTGGTGAAATCATCGGCAAAACCGAAAAAATGCAGCACCTATTCACCCAAATTCAAACGGCGGCAGCAGGGGATATTACCGTCCTGATTCAAGGCGAAACCGGGACCGGCAAAGAATTGGTCGCAAAATCAATACACGATAACAACCCGCGAAAATCGGGACCTTTCGTTGCCATCAATTGTGCTGCAATACCAGCCGAATTGATTGAGAGCGAGTTATTTGGCCATGAACGCGGTGCTTTCACCGGAGCCACCAAGCGGCGGATCGGGAAGTTTGAACAAGCAAACACCGGCACACTTTTTCTCGATGAAATTGGGGATATGCCACTGGCTTTACAAGCGAAGTTGCTGCGTGTGTTAGAAGAACGGGAGTTTCAGAGGATTGGTGGCACAAAGACCATCGCCATTGACATCCGTGTACTAACAGCCACGCATCAGAATTTAACGGATACCGCCAAAAAGAGCGACTTCCGCTTTGACTTGTACCATCGACTTGCAGCGTTCCAAATCATGGTTCCGCCGCTAAGAGAACGGCGCGAAGATATTCCTATCTTGGCATATCATTTCCTGAAAAAATCTGCCGCAGCCGCCGAAAAACCCGTTCGTGCCATTTCTGCTAATGCCTTACAGATGTTGATGCAGCATGATTTCCCCGGTAACGTGCGCGAACTGAAAAACGCCATTGAAAGTGCCGTTTTGTTTGAGACAACAGACCAGCTGCAACCACAAAGCCTCCCTTCGCATCTCACACAAGAGGACTCACAAACCGCTACAGGCAGCCCGACGGATACTCCTGTTATTCTTCCGCTTGACGAAGTTGAACGCAGAGCCATTGTCCGCGCTCTCAAAGTGACGGACAATAATATTACCGATGCAGCACGGGCGTTAGGCATCGGTAGAACCACACTTTATCGGAAATTGAAGCAATATAACCTGCTACCCTAAAAATTGTGTTCCAATATGAAACAGCGTTTCATATTGGAACACAACACGCTGTAACCCGCTTTATCAAAGGCTCCGCAACCTATACCGCTTCCAAACTTGTTTCATTTTGAAACACTCGACGAAAAACGACTTTAAGCAATCCGATCACATCGCGTCCAGTCTGGATCCCGCGTATCGCCTTGACGGACAAAGTTATAACAGGGCTGGATATCACGATTTCACCGATTGGCACGATTTTTGCTTAAGTTAGTGTAAGCCAAATCCCTTGATGTTAGTTGTCTCTTACACGAAGTATCGCGGGTTTTTGGTGTTGCATCGCAGACTGACGCGACAAGTGCAGTCGCCCGCGATGCGACTCTTTTGTTAGGCGGGAGTCCGAGTGCTATAGTATCTTAAAGGGAGAGACTCTTGTCGTCGCCAGTGGCAGACTTCAAAGCAAGAAGTATCCACCGATGAGAAAATACCTCCGAAGATGGTTACCCATCGTTCTACTTTTATTGATGGCGACGCTCAGTAGTTATGTAAACCCTCAAAATAGAAAGTGAGACATTTGGAATGAGGCGACTGATGCGTAAACCTATCATTTTTTGTGCGATTGTAATCTTGGTAAATCTTGTTATTCATATATATGTAAGGTATCAACTAAAGTCTACATCGGTTAATCTAACCTACAAAATATTTGACATAAACACAAAGGAAGGTAGCCTTTCGGTCCAACTTGATATTGAAGGAGTTGATACCAACAAACTTATCCTTGATGCCGGACTTCCAGCGGAATTTCAGGCACTGGAAATAGATTCTGTCCTTGACGCTGTAGGCGAGCCGATGAGATACTCATATTCTGTGGAGAAAATAGAAAAAGACGAAGATGTGAGTTATTCGGCATCCAAGTTAGTCATTTCCCCGAAAAGGAAGCAAAGATTCGTACAAATCGTCTATCAAGTCCGCGTTGGAGGAGAAAACCTACCCCCAAACCCGGCGGTTAAAAATGCGCAAATGATTCCAGGTTCCATTTCTGAGAACTTTGGTTTGTTCTATGGCAGGAATGTCTTTCTTCTCCCGAGAACGCAAATTAAGCAGGTAAAGGTTCAGATTAAACCGCCTGAAAAGTGGAATATTATTTCAACGCTTCAGGAATCAGAAAAGGTTGGAGAGTTTCATCTCGTCTCTGAACGTTCCAAACAAGCGATATTCGGTGCTGTCATTGGGCTGGGTCAATTTACCGAATATACCAAGCAGATAGATCAAAGTGTTGTTAAGATATACGTAAACGAAGGTTATTCTCCACATGAATCAGAGATTGCTAATACTGCATTTTCAATCTTTCAATCTATAATTGACCTATTTGGTCCGACACTGAAAGAGTATACATTCATATTCACACCAGCAAGGCAGGAAGGTGATAATGTATGGACGGCATCAAACAACATGGGGTTGGGTGCCACATTGTCAATACCTCCAACGGAAACGCAGTGGTTTGATATCACCAAAAGCGTCTTCTATAAATGGAGCAGATATGCCTCGGATTCCCCCGCTTACGATCAGCAAGATAAATGGTTTATTGAGGGGGCTGCTATCTATAGTTCTATCCAAATTCTATCAAAGCAGGGCCTCCTCAACAAAGACAGGTGGATGCTTACCTTTTATAGTGATTATTACGGTTTGTACCCCAATGAGCAACTTCCGGGTAAGGATTTCTATAGGAGTAAACCGAAATCCAATGTGGATCTGATGAACCCTCCTGAATTATATAAGTCTACCTATTGGACAACGGATAGTAATTCTATGAGAGAGGTGAAAGCAAAATCAGTCGTGTTTACGGCTCACTTAGACAAGTGGATCCGTGAACAGAGTCAAGGGAAGTACAATCTCAATGATATTATCAAACACAGATATAAGGCCCAAGCCAAAAGTCAGTCGTTAATCGATGCTATTCAGCAGGTGGCAAATTTAGATGCGTCGGAGTGTTTTGCGTATGCTGATGGTGAAGCGGGACCGATCCCATATAAGGATATCCAGGCATTAGGAAAATTAGAGAAGAAGCCACAACACGCCAAAAAAGATATAGATGTTACTGAATTGGGACATACACTAAAACCGACGAAAGTAGATACCCCTGCCCATTGGAAAAAAGAAAGGACGCTAACCTTTCTCATATCGTCAAACACACACGCTTATCTTGAAACATGCGGTTGTCTCGCTAGTCAATCAGGAGGTGTTTCCAGAATGCTACAGTCGTTAGACAGGAACGCCAAAAAGATCCCGACCTTGTGTTGTTTAGTGCGGGTAATGCTTTTCCAGACCGAGTGATCAAAGAACAGATTGACCAACTTGAATTGGAGGCTTTCTTAGAGAGCTTTGAAATGATGGGGCATGAATTTGCGGCTGTAACCGAATTAGAACTGCTTTATGGATATCCGGCTCTCAAAGAACAGTCAGAAACATTATCCTTTCCTTTTATATCCGCAAACATATATGATGGGGATCATCCCATCTTTAAACCGTACCTCTTAAAGAAGATGGGCAACTACAAGGTAGGATTTCTTGGGGTTTCTCAGGAGGTATACTTAAGAAGTTTTACGCCCTTGTATCAATCCAAAACGGCACAACTTTCTATCAAAAATCCAATTGAAGCTATTGATAAATATCTACCCAGGCTCAGAGAAGCGTGTGACTTAGTCGTATTGGTTGGACAGTTAGATGTGGCGACGATCACTGAGATTTTAGATCACACAGATCAGATTGATCTTATCATTCTCCCCCTTGATATCTCAAGGTGGTCGGTAAACTCATCTGGCGAAGTCTACATTGGTAGAGCGGCAAGCGGCTTTTCAGGAAACACGTTAATATGGGTATGCACCGGACAAACTTATGCCTTAGATAAGTTAGAATTGAACATGAATGCAGCAGGAAAAATTCAGGATTTTAAACATTCCGACCTTAAACTGTCAGAGTCAGTCGAGGACGCCCTTGATATCAGAACCTATCTCAATGAGTTCTACAGCAAGATTGCCGAAAATGATGAAGTTGGGTTCGATAAACCCATTCTCTCTTGGGAACGAACTACCGCAGAATTTGTCGGCGTGGAAATGTGCAAATCATGCCATTTAGACGAGTACAATCAATGGTCCCAGACAAAACACGCTTTTGCGTATGATACCCTCTTACGAAAACATCGCCAATTTAGTCCAAAGTGTGTCATGTGCCATGTTACAGGAGGCGGGTATGACTCAGGGTACACTTTTGGATCGCCTGACAGAAGCCTTGTTAATGTGCAATGTGAGATGTGCCACGGTCCAGGCTCTGCTCATATTAAAGCTCCCTCAAAAGTTAATATGTTGAGGCGTCCATCTAAGAAATTATGTATGACTTGTCACGATAAAGAACATTCAGACTTTGATATGAAAAAATACTACCCTAAAGTGAGACATTAATTCCTCAACCCCTTCTATCCGTACACCAGAATGCTATTCCTCACGGATAGGGTGTCATACATCCTTATTTCGACGGAATTCTATCAGGTGAAGGCATATAGAAGTTCAGGGCTTACGGGAAGTTGTGAGCCAAACCGCTAAAGAGGTTTGCTGCAGGAGATCCTGTGAAATCATTGCAGTTTGTGCTACGCTCCAAAACCTTGGTGTTGATAGGTATTTTACGTAGGTCCTGAAGTTAAGAAGATTCCAAAGAGAAAGGAGGTGAAAAAGAATGTCTAAGAGAACAGTCATTTTTGCTCTTCTCTTTATCGCTGGTATATCGTTGCTAAACGTCGCTGTGTTGATAGAAGCATCGAACCAGGAGGATGCACTCTTTGTAGATCCTTTCGAGCAACAACCAGTTCCAGCATCGATACATTATAACAAGAGGTGCAATAAGCAGTCTAATAGTTGCTCTATTGACAATACCAAGTATGATTGTGTACAACGACCTCTCAACTGTTATGATCAGCGAAATAACGACAAATAAACGGCACACCGTTATACGAAAACTCTGTGAGGTATTTTCGTCCGTATGGTATGACTAACTCCTCGCTGTGTGCCAGGTAGCATTGAGGTGTATCAGTCCCTCTGAGACACCTCATGCTACCTCTTCACGGGATATCTACGACGCATTGTTCGAGTGGGCTAGCGAATATCTTTCAACACGGATCAGCAAAGTTGACAGGTCCCTCGGCCTAGCAGACAAAGATTATTTCAACTATAGGAACCTCTTGCATGGGCAAATCATCCAACGATTAAGCGGAGCAACCGTCTACACCTTTGGTGTTAACCCCATGTGAAGGCATATAGAAGTTCAGGGCTTACGGGAAGTTGTGAGCCAAACCGCTAAAGAAGTTTTCTGCGGGACATCGTATGAAATCCTTCCGGCTTGCGCTTTCAACTGAGCACCCGGTTGATGGCGAAACCAACGATATACGCCAAAATCCTGATATTCAGAGACATTTACGTAGGTCCTGAAGTTAAGAAGATTCCAAAGAGAAAGGAGGTGAAAAAGAATGTCTAAGAGAACAGTCATTTTTGCTCTTCTCTTTATCGCTGGTATATCGTTGCTAAACGTCGCTGTGTTGATAGAAGCATCGAACCAGGAGGATGCACTCTTTGTAGATCCTTTCGAGCAACAACCAGTTCCAGCATCGATACATTATAACAAGAGGTGCAATAAGCAGTCTAATAGTTGCTCTATTGACAATACCAAGTATGATTGTGTACAACGACCTCTCAACTGTTATGATCAGCGAAATAACGACAAATAAACGGCACACCGTTATACGAAAACTCTGTGAGGTATTTTCGTCCGTATGGTATGACTAACTCCTCGCTGTGTGCCAGGTAGCATGAGGTGCATCAGTCCCTCTGAGACACCTCGTGTCATCTCTTTACCGATAACCTTACAACCCATTAACCAAGGAAGTGAAAAATGTCTAAGAGAAAAATCGTCTTTGCTCTTCTTTTGTTTGCCAGTATATCGTTGCTAAATATCGTTGTGTTAATAGAGGCATCGTATCAGGAGAATCAACTCGTTGTAGATCCACTCGAGCAACAACCACTCCAGTACCTATCTACGGTGATTGTTTATAACAAGGTGTGTAATTCCTCAAGTATGCAGTGCGATATTGCTCAGGTTGACGATAACTGCTACCTATACCGTTATAACTGTAAAAATGAGCCTGAGCCTGAAGATCCTTAAATGGCACCATTATACGGAAATCCTGTGAGGCGTTTTCGTCCGTATGGTATGACTAACTCCTCGCTGTGTGCCAGGTGGCATGAGGCGCATCAGTCCCTCTGAGGCACCTCGTGTCATCTCTTTACCGATAACCTTACAACCTATTATCAAGAAGGTGCGGACCGCGAAAGATCAGCCAGAGGTCTATCATGAATAGATTAAATAAAAAAGCGACGAATTTTCGGTTAGAACTTTGCGAGGCAAAACCTACATGCTATTAGTGATGGTGCAACCTCTCAGCAAGTACGGAAGTTTTAAATGAACATCAACCTAGCCCCTAACTTGTTCTGCGTAACCCGCATCCGGGGATGAGCAAAGCTTATAAGATTACTTATAAGATTAAAAGAATACTATTTTTTATGTTGATTGATAAAGTGACGCATTGGTAATACAACTTTAGAGGTTCGGGTCTTATAAGCAGTCAGCCCTTCATTGGGTTGATTGAAACCTGCCTATTAGCCTAAAGTTTCAGGAGGTATATGTTGGGTATGAATTGGATGATGAATCACATAAAATGGCGGCACATCGCGACTATAGGTATCTTAACTTTGAGCATTGTCGCTGCCGTTTTTGTTCGTGTTAAAGAAGCAGACCAACTTCAGGATAAATACCTGAGCGGTTATGACTCCTATTTCTATTATAGACAGGCAAAGACAATCATCACTGAGGGACGGCTCCCGGATCGGGATTATATGCAAAATTATCCCGACGGACTCAACTTACGGGGCAGGGCAAACCTAAACTGCTATGCGATTGCTTATCTTTACAAAGGCATCCGGATCTTCGCGCCCGACATCTCAATTGAAAGCGTCGCCATATATTATCCCGTCATCCTATTCATATTAATCCTTATAATATTTTTCGGTCTAACAAATCTTCTGTTTGGTAAACCTATATCGCTTATTGCGGTAACAATTCTTGCGACAATACCCGCTGCTCTTGCCCGAACACATGCAGGCTGGGCAGACAGAGATCCGCTATCCCTACTTGCATGGCTGGCGTGCCTCTATTTTTTTGTCGCTGCCTATCAAGCCCTCTCCCAAGAAAGACAGCGATACTTACCATTGGCACTGCTATCGGGCATTAGTATGGGAGCCTTGGGGTTGACCTGGCCAGGGGTAGGACTCCTATCGATTATCATTGTTGTCTTTAATACAGCCAAATTACTTACACGATCCTACGATCAGAAGAAGTTCTATCTCTATTTATGTTGGTATATCCCTTCCATTTTAATGATGCTTCTTTTCACTGAAAGATACACTTCTAACCCGCATCAGGCGTACACACTTGCCGAGATGGCTCTACCGACCCTTTTCGCCATCGTTGTCCCAACCCTTTTTACCATCGTTGCTGGCTTGGGCATTTTGGTAAGGCACGTTAAAGCCCAATGGATGAGAAGCGCATTATGGGGGATACTGGTTACGAGCTTGATTATCTTCTTGTTTGTATTAGTTCCGCCCCAACAGTTAATTGACACCTTCCTCGATCCCGCAGGAACAGAATCATTCACGGCAACCGTTAGCGAATTTAACGAACCTTCATTATCTCACTGGTTTAACCAATATAGACTCTTTTTCATTTTTCCCTTGTTAGGTCTCTTGTTAGTAACATACTCCCTCACTGAAACCTATCGCATGCATGCAAAAGTGGTAACAGGAATCCTTACCACTGCCCTTGCTGCAATGATTCTTAGCACGCATCCGAATATGCAACACAGATTAATGGAAATTATATATCTCGGATCTGTCATTTTATGTATTGGCGCGATTGGGGTTTCGTATCTTCGGAATTCGTACAAAAGACAAGATCCTATCAATCTCTATACAGATCTACTCTTATTTCTCTTAATTTGGGCATTATTCACGCTACTCTATAATCGTGGTGCCCTACGATTCGTGCTTTTTCTTGTGCCTCCGGCGGTAATTCTTGGTGCTTATGCAATTATGTTTATACTTAAACGTGCTGCTCGTTATAACGATAGCAGAGTAGCGAATCTTGCGATGCTAATGTGTTTCCTGGTTCTTGTCTGGCAGTTGAGAACCCCGTGCCTCGCGTTTCTCATTAACATCGGTCTCGACGGGGTTATGTCGTCTCTTATATGTGCGAATTTAATGATACTTAGTGTGATTATGCTCCTGCTCCGAGGAAATCAAGAATTTTCAACGGAAAAGAAAAGTTCTGTCAAAACAAAAGCCGCATGCCTGATACTCAGCATAGCGATATGTATTATTACCGGTGGAGTTCCGCACCTTCTCCCCAATTGGATTTCTCAGAATGTAACAGGAAACATACCAGCATCCCATGAAATTAAGGCTTTCAATTGGTTAAAGACCCACACCCCTATTGAATCAGTTGTGGCTGCTTGGTGGGACTACGGTAGCCGTATTGAGGCACTCGGAGAACGAGCAACAATAGTAGATCAACAACACAACTTGCCTCGGATTCATTCCATGACACGTGAAGTTTTTTGTGCAGAAACACCTGAAGAGGCTCTAAAATTCTTAAAATCTCACAAGGCAACACACCTTATGATTCCGGCTGAAGATGTGTTTAAGAATTTAAAAGGCATAGTTGCCACAGGTTTTCCTGAAGACACGGCACTTAACATATTAACAGAATCATTCAGAATTGATGAACAAGCAAGCAATGCTTCGGATGCGTCTCAAGAAAAACCGACTCAGCAGATATCGCCTCAATCTTCTGAACATTCCAATTCTTCAGAGGGCACAAAAGAACGTTATTTGCCCTGTTCTAAGAAGAACGCAAGTACCAAACACGCCGATGTTGAATACAAAGCAGATGGAAGTTTCCACAAAGCATCTATACGCATTGACGATATGAACACATCACCCATGTATGTTATCTTTGATAAGAAAAAAACAGAAAAAAATATTGAGGGCTCAGGAAGTTTAGTTATTACAAATGTGGATGTCCATCGCCCCCATCGAACTCTTGAATACAAGCATGCAATGTACTTCAATGAGGAAGCCTGCAACCTATTGATTTTCCAATTGTATTTTTTAGGTAGTCACACAGACCACTTTGAGCAGGTCTATCCAACACAAGAAATGGAGACAGAAGATTCTTCGCCTTTTGATGATATAAAAATTTGGAAGATTAATTACTAATCGATAGTTAACCTCACTATTTTTCTAAGTTCCGCCAAAGCACGGAACCGAAAGAAGTAAGTGCCAATTGGCAATTCGCGTCTGGATCCACCAGATCTGGAAAAAGGAGCTCTAACCATGCCCTTTCTTTCCATCGTCGTTCCAGTTTACAATGAAGAGGAGAATATCGTCCCTCTGTTTGAGAAGATTCAGGCAGTTTGTGAGACACTCGAAGGGGCTTATGAAGTCTTGTTCGTTGATGATGGCAGCCGAGACAGCACCTTTACTGTGCTATCTAAACTGAGTCGAACCTTCCCACAGGTAGTAGTCATCCGATTCCAAAAGAATGCCGGACAAACCGCCGCCATGGCAGCAGGTTTTGAATTCGCAAAAGGGCAGCGGATTATCAGTATGGACGGGGATTTGCAAAACGATCCAGCCGATATCCCGAAACTGCTTGAAAAATTGGACGAAGGCTATGATTTGGTATGTGGTTGGCGAAAAGAACGACAGGATAAATTTTTGACGCGACGTGTCCCCTCCATCGTTGCCAACTGGATCATCGGTAAGGTAACAGGTGTCCCTATCCATGACAACGGATGCTCACTCAAAGCGTACCGAGCATCCATTATCAAACAGGTACCGCTTTATGGAGAGATGCACCGATTTATCCCAGCAATGTCTACAGTAGCAGGAGCGCGTATTGCCGAAATTGTTGTCACACATCACCCACGACGTTTTGGAAAAAGTAAGTACGGGCTCGGCAGAATCTGGCGCGTGATGTTGGATATTATCGCCTTCAAGTTGATTATCTCTGTCTTTCAGCAAAATTCGAACCCGATAAAGCCGTTTCTACCCAAATCGGGTAAACTCGTCCGTTTCTTTATATCCCGATGCAAGCGACGTCCACTCCGGGGGTTTGGACCGCTTGGCACAATAGGAGTCGCACTCGGTAGTATTCTCCTCATCGGGTTACCAAAAACCAGCACTGTCGCAGGGACGAGCACCTTTCTCATTACCAGCGGAATTCTCACATTTTGCTTTGGGATGTTTGGTGAACTCGTCTCGTTTGCCAATGCTAAACAGGTAAAAGATTATACCGTCAAAACATTTTTGAACACTAAGAAACAATGAAAACTTTCCGTCAATCTTTTGGTATTCTGATTGCAGGTGCACTCCTTTTTTTTCTCATCAAGCCCTTCATTCAGGCTCACAAACAGCTGGAAGATATCACACTTCAGATACAGTGGCGATGGCTCGTGACTTCCTTTGGATTCATTCTTCTTTACCGAAGCTTCTATGTCTGGCCGTTCACAATGCTCCTTCGCTGCATTACCCCTGGAGGACATGTCTGGTTTCGCAACGCCTTTGCGCTCTTCCACCTCGCCAACATCACGCGATATCTCCCTGGTCGGATCTGGGGAGTTGTGAGACTGCTTTCGTTAAGTCATCGGTTCGGATTGAGTAAAACCGCTGTCGGAGGGAGTCTCACCTTGCACGTTGGTATCGAGACAGCTCTTGGTGGATTTATTGCTATGTCTCTGCTATCTTCAAAGCAAATGCGGGATACCGCGTTGAGTGTTCTTGAAAAAATATCGGGACACACGTTGCTTTTCACACTCGCTGTCGTTGGTGCTATAGCCGGTATGCTATTTCTAATTCCAAAGGTGTCAGTTCACGCGAGGCAAGCTCTGAAAACGCTCCGAGAAATAGGACAACCGTTCTGTCAAAAATCGTTTTGGTGCTCCGCCGCCTGCTTGCGCGGGGATGGGGGCGTAGGTATCCTCGCCAGCCACATTCTGCTGTGGAGTTGTCAAGGATTCGCTTTTTATCTATTTGTTCGAAGCCTTGCCCCGGTGGCATGGGCAGATGCTGGTATTCTCACCGCCTGCTACGCCTTCGCATGGATTGTCGGCTTCTTAAGTTTCCTGACCCCCGGCGGTTTAGGCATCCGCGAAGGGCTGTTAGGGTTATTATTATCAAGTTATATGCCTGTTCCACAAGCAACGCTCGTCGCGCTGCTTTGTCGTATATGGATGCTCTCTGCCGAACTCATCTTAGCAAGTATTGCCTTTTTCCTTAACATGACAGAAACATCTGCAGCTATACAACAGACTGAGCAGGAGATTTGATGTCAATGATAAATCAATTCACAACACTCTCGCCCAAATTCCGGATTTTTTATGGAATTGTGCTTGTTCTAATTGGATGCTCGTTATTGATACGCGGTTATCTTCTGGCAAATAAGTGGCTGGGTCCTGATGAAACACAACACCTACATGCAACTTGGGCAGTGACGCAAGGACAGTTACCATATCGCGATTTCTGGGAAAACCACACCCCGCTCCTTTATTACTGTCTATCCCCTCTGATTTTGCTATTAGATGAAGGGGTACAAATTATATTTATCGCTCGCGGCATAATGTTTCTATTAGTTTTGGCGATACTTTACGCGACTTATAAGATCGCTAAAACATGCTATGGAACTCAAGTGGCCATTCTGGGCGTATTGCTTCTCACTTATATGGTAACTTTTACCACAATGACGATTGAAACAAGACCAGATATCCCGATTACACTCTTGGAATTAATAAGTCTTTATCTATTTATCAAGGCTTTTCAGTCTAACGTTGAAATGGATGCTGAGGTTGGCGTTAAAGAAAACTCAAAGGTACTTGCACAGAAATTTCGGCAGTCTCCATTCATTATTTCTGGATTCTGTCTCGGGATTGCTTTTTTATTTTCCCCCAAAGCACTCTTCCCGTTTACTGCCTTATCGATCGCCTTTTTTATATTCCGTTGTCTCCATCGGAAAATCCGAATCGTCCTACAACATACAAAACCTTGGTTTTTCTTTTGTGCTGCGTTCTGCTCACCCATCTTACTGTGCCTTGTCTTTTTCGCGATTCACGGGGCGCACACGGATTTTATTGAATGGATTTTCATCCATAATTTTACATACCCAGACAGATTTTCTCCTATACAGGGAATGCTAAGGAGTGAAAACATAGGCGGATGGGTAATGATTATCGGGGGTATATTTATCACGGTTCGTGATTTTATGCGCCAGGGCGCAATCTCTATCACGCAAGGCACCCCTCTCGTTTCATGCCTTGTAATGGCTTTTATCTATATTTTTCTAATGCCCGCTCCATACCCACAAACGCAGCTACTCTTTTTACCACTAGCTGCCATGTACGGTGGGCTTTTTCTGAAATGGATTGCTGAAAAAGCACTTTCGCCTTGGAACAATCCGTCAAGTACAGCTAGACCCCAAGTTATTTATAAATTTCTGTATATCGGTGCACTAACTGCTTGTTTTTTTATCGGTATTTTTATGCCTTTCCATTCACTTCTGTCCAAAGCAAAGCCTTTTTATAAAAGCAACGAAAGACAATTAAAGGTGATGGAATATGTACTCAAGGTAACCTCACCAAATGATGTTGTATTTGACGGAACCGGTTTATATGTTTTCAGACCGCATGCTTATTTTTATTGTAACTTAGTCAAGGGGGTCCGGATGCTCATTAAAAATGAAACCATTCCGAATGACATTCCTAAAAATTTAATAGAGAAGCAGTGTAAGATCGTTATCTATGACTACCGAATCCGAGATTTACCTGATGATATCCGGGAATTTTTAAGGGAAAATTACGTCAAAATCATGGACGGAGTTTATGTCGCAGGAAAACACCTAACCGAAGAGGATCTATTCCATCAACCAATTCGTTTTCGCACATTTGTGCCAGGAATATACACTGTTAAAACAGAAGCAGAGAACGTTGACGTTTTCATAGATGGAAAACCGAGTCGTGAGGATACTTTTCTCAATCCAGGGAATCATACTTTAACTTTTGAAGGTAATTTAGACGAGGTTACTCTGACATTGTTGCTCCCAAAATAGCACAATCCAAGCATCTTTGCTTGAGCGGATTACCTAAATAGTGATAGGGTGGTTTCAGGAAATAGCGTGCTTTGATGTCTAAAATGCCAAAACCGGGATGTTCCGAGTCCGCCTCCGGTCATCGCCAGCACTGCGAACACGATTTCGCAAAACTGCCGGAGCGTCGTCGCTGATAAATGTAGACTGAAAACAGTCAATAATGATACAATTTCTGACATGGGTAAGCATCCTTTTAAGTTTGGTTTGTTTACCTATAACTTTAGGATATTTACCCCATTTAGTCAATCACTTTTGGCAGAGGTATTGATGTTACTAACACTCATTCGGCGAGAGCTCCTCGACAATCTCATGACGTTCCGATTTGCGGCAGCTGTCGTGATTATGTTGTTGCTCGTGGTCGCCAATACCGTTGTGCTCATCAAGGATTATGAACAGCGGTTGGTGGATTATAACACCGCCATCAAAACCCACCAGCAGGAACTCCTGCAGGAGAGCAAAACCTATTCATATGCAATGCTTGGACCGTGGGGGATGCACGTTGACCGGCCACCGAACCCGTTGAGCATTTTCAACACCGGTTTAGATAAGCGATTGGGGAACAAAATTACGATTTCCCATGCTTTTACGCCGACAATTTGGGATGCCGACAAGTACGCGGCGGACAATCCATTTTTCAATATCCTCACTTCAATTGATATTGTTCTTATTTTTCAAGGGATTCTTAGCCTACTGGCACTTATTTTTGCCTACGATGCTATCGCTGGAGAATATGAACATGGCACCCTACGCTTGGTACTATCCAACCCCGTGGGACGTGGGGTCATCCTGCTCGCCAAATATATCGGGGCAATGGTCTGCTTGCTCGTGCCGTTGTTGATGAGTCTGCTCCTGATGCTCATTTTGCTGACGACTTCCGCCATGCTTTCCCTGAACACCGATGATCTTCTGCGTGTCGGTGGGATTGTTCTGACGTCCCTCGTTTATCTATCGCTCTTCTACCTCATCGGCATGCTCATTTCTGTGATCACACGCCGAACCAGTACTGCGCTCATCCTCTCGATTTTCCTCTGGGGGTTCTTAGTGCTCGTCTACCCAAATATAATTCTCACCGCAGTTGATACTGCCCCGCGCACGGACATGGAATCCGCCGCTTACGATCAGGTGAAACGGATCTGGGAGGAACTTGAGAGAGAGTGGGGGCAGTTTCTCCGCAACGACCCTATCCTATCAGCAGAAGAAGATTGGGGAAAGCACATTTATGGTGAAAAGAAAGACGAGCCATCACGTTTAGTGTTTTACTACCTCAGACATGCTTCAGGCCATTTTGAAACGATTGACACGAAATTTGAACCATACGTGCCGCACGTCCAGAAGTATTTCGGCTTCCTTGGACCGCTAACCGTCAATACAGCGGAACGAGCATGGCTCATCCGAAAGCCAGCCTTCGGGACGATCTACGTCCAACCCGCGAACAGAGGACGAATGCTGTTAAAGTTCTCACCTGCGGGTTTGTATGATGCCGCAACCGAAGCCTGGGCAGGCACCGACCTCAATGGTATCCAAGATTTTTTCACAGCGGCACAAAACTACCGACAAGCAATCATCAATTACTTTCATGATGAGAAAATATTTGCGTCCCGGCAGTGGTTTTCTTCCGATCAGGGTGCCGTCGACTGGGACACACTCCCGCAGTTCTCTTTTCAGAGAAGCGATATAGGCATCAATGCGAAACGAGCAGTGCCGGATCTGTTCCTGCTCCTCACGATGAATGTTCTTCTCTTTTTAGCAATATTTCTTGTTTTTGTCAAAAGTGAAGTGTAGGATGGTTGTCAGTACGCTCACCGTGTTTGCTTTCAGTTATCAGTTAATCCTTATGGTAGGTTACGTGAGTTCTGAATGCCACAACCCTTAACTGAAAACTGCAAGGATTATGCAGTAATCCGTACTGATAACTAACAACTATTAAAACTGAAAACTGCAAGGATTATGCAGTAATCCGTACTGATAACTGAGTACCAATAGAATGATTTGGCATATCGCAAAACGTGAACTCTACAATAACTTGAATGGCCTCCGATTTGCGATGACGACCTTGTTGTTGCTGGCACTGATGGTAACCAACGCCGTTAGACATATCCGAGAACATCCCAAACGGGTCCAGAAGTATCACGACGCTGTCACTGAATCCATGAACCGATTAACGTCTCGCGCCGACGACAGTCTCTATACACTGGCACACGAGGGCCCCGGAACGCTTTACAAAAAACCGTCACCGCTCCATTTCTGCGCAGCGGGTGGAGAAGCCTTTTTACCCGATAGGGTTGACAGCCCCCATGGTACAGACAGCTTCTGGAGACTGGAATATCCAGATGTTAACTTAAATATGAAGAATGTTGGTCCCGACGTTTCCCAAATTGATTGGACCTTTATCATCGGTTATATCTTGAGTCTCATCGCGCTCTTATTTACGTTTGATGCGATCTCCAGCGAACGCGAGCACGGCACGCTCCGATTGATGCTGGCAAATGCAATCCCACGACATACGGTGCTGATCGGTAAGTTTCTGGGGGCGTTGATCAGTATGACCATCCCCTTTATGCTCGCTATGTTAGTGAACCTCCTAATGATTTCTTCCGCAAGTGAGGTTCACCTGAATACTGAAGCGTGGGGACGTTTAGGTATTATCCTCTTTGTCGCGCTTTTGTACACGTGTCTGTTTCTGGCGTTAGGGCTGTTAGTCTCGGCGCGTGTGCAACGGAGTGCCGTGAGTCTTGTGATACTTCTGTTGACGTGGGTCACTGTTGTCGTTTTTATGCCCAGCACGCTCGCCTCACTTGCGAGCGGCTTTTCATCATCTATGTCCAACCATGAATATTCTGACCGATACGGCCAAAGTTATCACAAACTTCGGAGAACTTGGCGATACGCTTGGTACGAGTCAAATGACGAAAGAATGCTAAGGATAAGGGGGGAGTGGCACACCAAAATAGCAGTAAGCGGCGAACGCTTGGCTGGGGAGTACTTAACCTTTAAGATTGCCCAAGTTCAACGTGCGCGTGCGATCACCAGCGTCTCACCCGCGGCACTCCTCCAGTATCTGCTTGAGTCGTTCGCTGGAACAGGGCTGGATCGGTACCAGCAATTTACTGGGAATGTTCAGCGTTACGCCCATGAATACCGAGAATTCGTTGTCGATATGGAGAGAGGCGACCCAGAGAGTCGCCATATCATGGGGGTTCGCGAGGGGATGTCCCAGAAACCCGTCAATCCAGAGGCGGTACCAAGATTTGAAGATACGCGCAACATCGGTAAAGATTTCAACACCGCTGCGACAAAGTTGCTGCTGTTGACGCTGTTCGTCGTGGTTTTGCTGGCGGGGGCTTATCTCGCGTTTGTGCGTGTTGAGATCTAAGACAAGCGTATCTTCCTGATCACGCAAACTATCCACCACCGACTAACAGCTGACAACTGATGAAAATCGACTGCTGACCACTGATGGCTGAAAACCTCTAAATTTTTAGTATATCACTTGATTATCGCTTTCATAAATGCTGAGATGTTAACACATTGCTAAAAGAGGTGACAAATGGAAAATTACCGTACCGTTAAACTGAGCCGTCGGGAACGGCAAATCATGGATATCGTCTATCAACACAGTCGCGCTTCTGTTTCTGATGTGCTCAAAGATTTACCGGATCCACCAACTTACTCTACCGTTCGGGCACTGTTAGGGATCTTGGAGAAGAAGGGTTATCTCACCCACGAAAAAGATGGCAGACGTTATATCTACTGCCCGACGCAGCTACGTCAGCAGGCAGGACGTTCCGCACTCAAACAGGTTTTCCAGACGTTTTTTGATAAATCTGTTGAGAAAACGCTCATGACATTAATTTCTGATGCAGACCTCTCAGATGAGGAACTCGACCATTTAAGCCAACGCATTGCGCAAGCGAAAAAGGGAGATACCTCATCATAATGCAATTCATTGAAACACTCTATGTAGATCCGCTGCTGAACTTCCTCGTCAATACGACGATGAAAAGTTTCGTGATTTTCGCTGTTGCAGGTGTATTCGCGTTCTGCCTCCGCCGCAAATCAGCGGCGGTGTGCGGCTCTGTTTGGGGTATGGCAATTATAGGATGCCTCATCGTCTCACTGTTTTTTCTTCTGATTCCGAAGTGGAAGGTTAATGTTTTACCACAAGCACCAATCCGCCCCGAGATGCCGCAATTAGTAAAAAACGCTCAACCCCTTACTATCCCTACTTCAGTGGTCCCGAACCAACCCCCGTCAACGGTGGTATCATCAACAGAAGTTCCACCAATACCATCACAACCCATAGTCAACAAACCCCATCTCTTTCCTACAATGCCTTGGACGGATTGGATAACAATAGTTTGGGGCGGTGTTGGCTTATTGATCTTCGTCCGTCTGGTTGTTGGTATCGGGGCTGTCTGGCACATCTCTATCCATGGCAACGACTTCAGTCGTGCTATTGAACAGGTGGGATCTAATTGGAATTGCCAAGCCAGTGTCCGTCTTAGCAACAGATCTATAATATGCCAGAAACAGAAGTGAACTATTCACGGAGTACTTCGCATGAAAATAAAAGATAACAACAAAACAAAGATATCGTTTGTGCTTGGCTTTTGCCTAATTATGGGGTTGATTCTGAGATTATGGGCAATTAATTTTGGTTTACCTTTCTTTAGTCATATAGATGAGGAACATTACCTACCGCGGGCATTGAGAATTTTACGCTCGCAGGATTTAAACCCCCACTATTTCCGTAATCCTCCCTTACTCACCTATCTGTATAGCATAGTTCTTTTCTTATATTTTGTTTTCGGGAAACTAATTGGCTGGTTTACCTCAATGAGGGATTTTGTGGAATTATATTTTTCAAACATGACGAGTTTTTTTGTGATTGCCCGAACTCTAAATGCGCTGTTTGGTGTCGGTATCTGTTTAGTGGTTTATAAAGTAGGGAAAAAGTTGTTTGATAAAATAACAGGCTTAATTGCGAGTATATTAGTGTGTTCGAGTTTTCTTATGGTCCGGGATTCTCATTACGCTGTTAATGATATTCCGGGAACCTTTTTTCTCATTCTGTCATTCAGCTACATAGTAAGTATTTATACACAAGGTCGATTAAAAGATTATATCCTAAGCGGGTTGTTCGCTGGTATGGCAGTCGCGACAAAATATAACATGGGAATCATTATTTTTCCTTTAGTGCTAAGTCATTTTTTTGCAAATAGAGGAATAGTTTTTAATAGAAACTTTATATGCGCAGGGCTGAGTTGTCTGATTGGATTTTTCCTCTTTTGCCCCTGGATTTTGTTGGATTATAGAACATTCTGGGAACAATTTGCCGAACAATTTATGTTCTCAAAGCGTCCCTGGCCGGGTGCTTCTTCTACACCTTCATATATTCAATATTTTTTCACATTGCTATGGGGATATGGTCTACTCCCTTTTTGTTTCTTCATAATAGGTTCTATATTTTTATCGAGGGAAAAAGAGAAACAGAAGCTCTTACTGATTTTGTGCTGCCCTCTGTTCTACTATTTACCGTTGGGGGCAATGAAACTATTTTTTGTCCGGTTTGTAATACCGTTAATTCCTTACCTATCCATTCTTTCCGCTTATGGAATTATTTCTCTGGCAGGCCGTATTTCCTATAAGCATCGACGGGTAGCACTTGTTCTTTTAATATTAGTTTCCATATCTCAAGGCGTTATTTTTAGTTGCAAACATAATTACTTAATATCGAAAACAAATACGCGTATTATCGCTCGCAACTGGATAAACAACAACCTCCCCCATGGGAGTAAAATAGTTACAGAAGGGTACGGTCCTAGCCTGAGGGTATATTATGACAAAGGTCGCTTTATGCAAAATATTAATAACTATCAAGTTGAGGAAGTAGGGAAAAAGCTATCCAAGTCCAGTTTGAATGAATACAAACAGCAGGATATCAATTATATTATTACCAGCAGTTATATAAGTAGGAGATACCTTGATCGCCCGGATGAATATCCGAGAGAGAATGAATTTTATATCACGCTCGAAAAAGAAGCCAATCAGATCTTCAAGATTTCTCCTTCCCAAGGAAAGGTCCCTTTTTATTTGGATGAAGTTTACTCACCTTTTTGGAATATCTTTGTGTTAGACAAGCCGGGACCAACAATAACAATATTTCAAATACACTGATATAGGACAATACCATCGCCAAAAGTGATTGACTAAATGGGGTAAATATCCTAAAGTTTTCGGAAACTGCCTTTCAGCGAAGTGATGACCCTCCTCATTGCTTTCCATCAAAAACCGCACGTGGCATCACACAGCCATTGTCCAGCAAAATATTTACATCCCGAAATTTCCTTGACACTCAACCTGATGTCCATATAATAGCCATACAACACTACATTCCAAATTTCGGATTTTGGAGATAAAAATATGGCGAAAGTACGGATGGCACAATACGGAACAAAGCACGGACACGCACGCGGCAAGATGCAGGCGATGCTTGTCAATCCCGATGTGGAAGTCGCAGGTGTGTTTGAACCCGACACACAACAACGTGAAAAACTTCAGGCGAATGGCGGAACATTTGAGGGTGTCCACTGGTATGCAGCTGCTGAGGAGATGCTCAGCGATGATACCATCGTCGCAGTTGCTTCGGAGGGCAATAACGCCGAAAGTTTAGATCAGACCGAGCAGATTGTAAACGCTGGAAAACACGTCTGGTACGACAAACCCGCCGGTGAAAACTGGGAACAGTGGCAGCGCGTCATTAATACCGCCCAAGAAAAATCCCTACACGTCCAGATGGGCTATATGCTGCGGTATCATTCCGCCTTCAGGCAGGTTGCCGAATGGGTGCACACCGGTTTTTTAGGTGATGTTTTCTCCGTCCGCGCCCACATGTCAACCAACATCTCTCTTGAAGCACGCACCCGTATCAGCCAACACATCGGCGGTATCTTTTTTGATTTGGGTGGACACGTACTTGACCAGGTCCTCTGGCTCCTCGGACGACCAGAGAAAGTCACCTCTTTCCTTAGAAACGATGG
Source organism: Candidatus Poribacteria bacterium (assembly GCA_026706025.1). NCBI lineage: Bacteria > Candidatus Poribacteria > Candidatus Poribacteria bacterium. The sequence goes on along the minus strand of JAPOZO010000034.1, from coordinate 71,651 downwards.
CGACTCGGTTGAACCTTTCAAAGATAACACGCTCACTGTCTATGAATTTGAAAACGCCATGGCGTTTATCACAATCTCTGCTTTGGAACCGAGACCCGTTGCGCGCCGGTTTGAAGTCTACGGTAGCGAAGGGAGTGCTATTATCGTTGAACCCTTTGAGCCGGGGTTGAAGATTCGTCTCTGTTTAGAGAATGCAAGGGACGGTTACACACAAGGTGAACAAATCGTAGAGATAGACGGTGAGAGCCGTCAACGCACCTATGAACTTGAACTTGACGCGTTTTTAGCAACAATTGCGGGAGACCAACCACCCGATCGTCCGGTGGCACATGAGTTGTTAGTGCAAGAGACCCTTCTACGAGCCACAGGCGTTATACCCAGTTGACGGACACAAACAGGATGGATGCATAACGCAATTATTAACGGCGGGAAGAATGGAAGATACTCAGCGGAAACCTTGAAGACTTCAAAACCCTCTTGAGTCCCGTAGATGTTTTTGCTTGGGTGTTTTTGCGTATTGATGGGGTGTTTCTGCGGATTTCCGTTAGGTTGAACGGCATTGAGAAGTCAGATGTTGATATGCCAAAGACACCTGAAAGCTAATATGCCGCTATATCTATTCGTGAACGGAGTGAAACCCAACTTTACACTGTCAGAGTTTCGGAAACTTCACAGCAAAAGCTTTGGGTTTCACTCCGTTTCTGGTGGCTGTTGCGTATCAGGAGAAAGTCGTGCTTTTCTCTGATTTGGACAGCTTTGTTGGCATCCGTTTAACCCAACCTACGTGTTAAGGGTTGATGTCTAAAAATCTGATTGCTGACTGTTGACTAATCTTCCAGTCCACCTGCCCATTTGAGACATCCTATGATATGTTCATGAAACCATTTTTCGCTCCAAAGTGCGTCGGGGTGTCCCAATGCGGTGTACATCACGCGTCCCTTTCCGTATGTATGACACCAACCGAGGGCATAATCATTATCCTCGCGATTGCCGCGAGAAACATCAATAGAATCGTTATCCAAACGCATCAGCACCCGTGTTTTGTTGCGATCCCAATTTTTGAAGGTATAAATTTCGTCAACAACCTTAAAACTACTACCCAACATACGGGTTGCTGGATGGTCGGTATCCTCAACAATGACGTTCACTTCTTCGTGCCACGGATGTCCAGCGAAGTAGCCGCCGAGCATTTCACCGTATTCGGGCCAATCGTAGCACGTATCTGTCGCGTTATGGATACCAAAAAACGCTTTTCCATTGCGTACGAAACTCAATAACGCCTCTTTTTGCCTGTCATTAAACGGTAGATCGCCCGTCGTTGCGAACGCCACGATATCCTGTTGTTCAAGATTGTCAGCATTAATGCGGTCGCACCGGTGTGTTGTGGTAACGTTCCAACCGTTTGCTGCACCAATCTGCTTCAACGCAACTTCTGCATCCGGTAGGTAGCTATGTTCAAACCCAGCGGAATGTCGTAACATCAGAATATTCATAAAAACTCCTTCTGACCTATTTGTACTTTAAAGTCCATAATTGCCGGACGTTTTATCGGAATTGTGTTGACTTATGTTCTTCTTCAACGTATTATACAAAATTATCTAAAAAAATGTTAAACTATTTGCCAAAGTGCCGTAACATTTAATGACTGAAAACTGACAACCCATTCTATATAGGACTTACGCATTCCTTCTTAAAGTCCCCCTGATAAGGCGGATTTAGGGGGTTTAAAATAAGGAAATCACCGCTTTTTGCGTCTAAATGTCCGATATTTGCTCAATTTGCGTAAATCCTACTATAAACAACCTGTAGGAGCATAGATATGAGATTTCTTAAAAAAGGCGACGACAAAAAACCTAAATCGCAATCAGGATCCGAAACGAAGGGACATCCCGACCTGAAGGTGATCAGCGGTTCACAAATTTCTGGACGGCAACCGCAACAACAGCCACCACCGCAACAGCAACAACCCCAGCAACAAAATATCACACTCCCCAATATCAAGTATAAAATCGCGGTCGCCAGTGGAAAGGGCGGCGTTGGAAAATCTACCGTCGCGACCAATCTCGCGATCGCCTTAGCCAAGGCAGGCGGCACGGTCGGGCTGATGGACGCTGACGCTTACGGTCCCAGTATCCCAACGATGATGGGCATTCAAGAACAACCAAAGGTGAGTCCGGAGCGCAAGCTTGTCCCACTCGTTCGCCATAACATTAAACTCATGTCAATCGGGTTTATGGTGCCAGAGGAGCAGGCGATGATCTGGCGCGGACCGATGTTACACAGTTCTATACGCCAACTCCTTAGCGATGTAGAATGGGGTGAACTCGATTATCTCATCATTGACTTACCACCGGGTACCGGTGATGTGGCACTCTCTTTAACGCAAGCGATTCCGCTCACAGGCGCACTCATTGTCACAACGCCTCAAGATGTTGCACTTGCCGATGTCCGGCGTGGTGTTGCCATGTTTGAACGACTCAGTGTTCCCATTCTCGGCATCATTGAAAATATGAGTTATTTCCTCTGTCCGCACTGCAACGAAAAGACAGAAATCTTTAGGAAAGACGGCGGTAAAAATACAAGCGAGCGATTCGGTGTCGCGTTCTTAGGCCAGATCCCACTTGATGCTGAAGTCTGCACTGCAGGTGACATCGGCGTGCCGATTGTCGCCGGGCATCCAGAGTCTCCGCAATCCGAAGCCTTCGGCGCGGTCGCGCAAGAATTAGAAACAGTGTTAGAGGAGAGCGGCGATGAGGATGAATTGACGATCCTCTAATCCAAAAAGATAGAACACAGCTTGCGTAGCTTCTTTTGCTGACGAGATTTAAAACCAGGGTTCCCACCCGTTACTGGAAAGGGAGAGTTCCTACCGACGGCTGACAGCCGATGGCTGACTGCTAATAACTGACACCTGAAAACTGACAACTGATAACTATTCCCAAGGAGGCAATCTCATGGCGAATACAGGTTGGGGAAATGTCTACAAAAAACTCGGCGCACGCCCCGTCATTAATGCGACCGGTAATCAGACTGTCCGGGGCGGATCCACGCCGTCTCCAGCAGTCCGAGACGCGATGCGCCAAGCAGATGAAAGTTACGTCGAAATGGAAGAATTGCTCGAAAAATCTGGGCAATTCATAGCCGAGCGGTTAGGTGTTGAAGACGCATACATCACAGCCGGATGCTATACCGCACTCGTCTTGGCATCAGCGACTGTCATGACGGGTAGCGATCCTGATAAATGTGCGCAACTGCCAGATACCACTGGACTGAAAGACGAAATCGTTTTTCAGAAGATGCAACACTACTCCTACGATCGCGCATTTACAATTCCGGGCAGTAAACTCATTAACGTAGGCGACGAAAACGGTTGCACTGCTGACGAACTCAACGATGCCATCGGTGAAAACACCGCCGCACTCGCATATCTCATCCAACCCAATCAAGGTAAAGCCGTTCCATTGAAAAAGGCGGTTGAGATCGCGCATTCGCATAACCTTCCTTTGATTGCCGATGCAGCATCTCAAATCTATCCGCTTGACTACTTCAGACGCAATGCCCAATCTGCAGACCTTGTCTGTTTCGGTGGCAAGTATTTCAACGCACCGCATTCGACAGGGTTCGTCTGTGGCAGAAAGGAACTAATTGAGACTGTACGGAGGCACGGTTTCATCGGCCCCCGTCCCGTCGGACGCGGGATGAAAGTTGATAGACAGGAGGTTATCGGATTGGTAACCGCTATTGACATCTGGCTATCGACGGATCACAATAAACGGTTAAAGGAACAGGATGCAAGGTACGCTGCACTCGCACAAGGGCTTGAGAACCTTGAGGGTGTATCCTGCGAAGTGCGTTATCAAGAAAATAGTCATACCCTTTCCAATCTGCATGTTACCTGTAGTGGCAAGGATGCAGCGGAGATCTCACGTGGATTGGATGCTGGCACCCCCCGTATCAAAGTGAACACACACGGGAAAGACACGCTTGTGATTAACGCCTATACCCTCAATGCTGGCGAAGAATATATCATCGCAAACGCGTTACAACATCTGTTGCGTCGATAGTGTGTTTATTTAGGCGAGACTTACAAAAACTCTCTTGCAGGCGAGGTTCGCGAGCCTCGCCTCACAATATCTACCGGGTCACAAAGTCTGACCACGGCTTTATGTTGAGCATTCCTAACAGGCAGAAGACAGCCGTTCCGCCAGCTGCCCCTTTTATGGCAGCAACCAATTGAAGTCTACGGATTCGCGCTTTGTAGGCATCTGTGTAGAAGCTGACGTATTCTGCTGATTTACCGAGAAGTCGCTCGGCGGGAGGGACGGGCTGGTAGACATAAGCCCCACCCATAGCAATGGAGCCGAGCAAGAAACTCCCGGCTGTCCCTAAAATACCACCAGCGGCAAGCCACAACGTCGTGTTCACATCGTCTTCAGCATCGTATTCCGCATCCGTTTTTGCATCAAGAGCTACCGAACTCTGCTGTGCTAAGCACTGTAACGGCATGTGCAGACTCAATATCAACATTAAAACAACCAAAGCGTGGAATAGCAGACTTCTTTTCATCTCAACTCCTCTCTGAAAATGCTGGTTCAACTTAAACATTTCCAGTTTGTAGTAGGGCAATTTATTGCCCGTCTCCTTCCACAATTAACGGGCGATCAATCACCCTATTACAAACGCATAAACCTGAAAAAGTCAAATGTCCTCTGGTGGCGAAATCTCAATAGCGCGGCGTTCCGTCGTAGCCTTACGTGCTGCTTCAATAATCGCAAGGTTATGATACGCCATCTCTGGGCTCACAGGTACCGATCCGCCAGCAGCAAGTGCATTAAAGGTCTCCATAAAGTAGCGGGCATGGCCACTTGCATCCGTGCGTTCTGCTTCATCGAATTCAGGCAGTTCCAACTGCTGCCAGCCTTCGGCTCTCGTGAAACGACGGAGCGCGTCTGCTACGTTGTGGCGATGATTGACGCGCAGAGAGCCATTTTCAGCGTGCATCTCGCACCAACCCGAATCCGTACCCGGCACGCACCACGCGCCTGAAACAGTCGTGATCCCCCCATTTTCATGTTCACACAGCAGCATCGCGATGTCATCAACATCAATGTCAAGCTGCATCGTTTGCACCCGTGCCTCAACATAGCGTACCGGGGATTGCATCAGCGTACAGACGGAATAGATTTCGTGGTAACTCGTGTCAATGATACAACCACCACCTTTCGCTTTACTGGCGCGCCACGCGAACGCTGGTGTCGGATGATCCGCCGAAAAATCTGTAGGCTTCAATCCCATTCCAGCACTGCGTCCGAAATGTGGTTTACCTAACGCGTCGAGTTCTGTCATCGCCACGCGCATCCCCGCGGTGAAGATATAGTTATGCACCACTGTGTAAGGCACAGCGTTCTGGCGTACTGCTGCCAGAATTTCGTCTGCTTCTTCTAAGTTTGTCGCCATCGGCTTTTCCGAGATGATCGCCACGCCTGCACTTGCGGCTTCGATGACTTGCTCGGCGTGAAGTGAGTGCGGTGTAGCAATCGTCACGACATCAAGTGCTGCCTGTGCCAGCATCTCGCGATAGTCTGTGTATCGGTTTTCTGTAGGAACGTCAAACATGTCCCCAATCTTTTCCAGATTTTCGGGAACAACATCTGCGAGGGCAGTGACCTGAACGGTATCTGTGAGGGCGCGGTAGGCACGGGCATGCGTAATTTGCACAATCCCACCGCAGCCGATGAGTCCTAAGCGAATCGGTTTCTGCATTGTGTATCTCCTTTGTATAAAGTTTAGCACATTTCTGTATTATGTCAAATTCTTTGCGTCGTATGAAACGATTAGCGGACCCTTTCTTGTGGGAGCGACCTCCAGAGTTCCACTTTCCCAGGCCCGGTAGGTGAGGTTTTGCGGTGTACTCACCCCGGGGAATGCCCATAAGGCATTCATACCGTTGATTCATGCGACCTGCATTCAGACAAAAAATTGTCACACCTGTTTCCGCAAAGTATGCTATAATGCGTTTAATTTAATAAGGCACTATGCAGCGTCTTGCCAATGAAAAAATAGTGAGGAATTCAATATGAGCCAAGAAGAAAAGAAAGAATCTGAAGAAACCAAGGACGAAGAGAAAAACGCCGATATACCTGAGGATAAACTCTCAGTTACACACCACAGCGTTACAATCAACGGTGAGGAGATGCGTTACACAGCGACAACAGGCACGCTTATCCTCAAAGAAGAAATCGACAAGGAGGGTGAGAAGCCGAAAGCCGCTGTTTTCTTTGTGGCCTATACGCGCGATGATGTAGAAGATGCTTCCAACCGTCCTATAACTTTCTCATTCAACGGTGGTCCCGGATCTTCGTCGGTATGGCTACATTTGGGAGTCCTCGGACCGAGATGCGTCAAACCCGATGAAGATGGCGAATTACCACAACCACCTTATCAGCTTACCAATAACGAATGTTCTATCTTAGACAAAACCGATCTCGTTTTCATCGATCCTGTCAGCACTGGGTTCAGCAGAGCCGTCCCGGGGGAAGAGGCGAAGCAGTTCCACGGGTTCAAAAGAGATATTGAATCCGTCGGCGATTTTATCCTTCTCTATTTGGGACGCTATCAACGCTGGGGATCCCCGAAGTTCCTCATCGGTGAAAGTTATGGAACAACGCGGGCCGGTGGTCTCGCAGGTTACCTTCAGGAACGACACGGTACTTACCTTAACGGCATCATGCTCGTTTCGGTCGTCCTCAACTTCCAGACAATTCGGTTCGCACCCGGCAACGATCTCCCCTACATCCTCTTTCTCCCGACTTATGCAGCGACAGCGTTTTATCATAACAAGTTGGATGAAACCCATACGCAATTAGAAACTTTCATTGACGAGGTCAGAGAATTTGCCGTAGGTGATTATACCGTAGCACTCATGAAGGGCAGTAACGTCCCTTCTGAACAACGTGCCGACATTGTTAAAAAACTCGCAAGTTATACCGGACTTACACCGGAGTACATCGAGCGGACTGACTTGCGAATTAACATCAGTCGATTTTGCAAGGAATTGCTCCGCGATGAAGCACAGACAGTCGGTCGCTTTGATAGTCGATACAAGGGAATTGACCGCGATTCAGCAGGCGAGTATTACGAATATGACCCAAGTTCCGCGGTCGTCCAAGGGGCATATACCGCGACTCTCAACGATTATGTGCGTGGCGAACTCGAATTCGAGTCGGACCTCCCTTATGAGATCCTGAGCAGACGTGTGCATCCTTGGGACTACAGCGGCCATCAGAACGAATACGTCAACGTCGCTGATACCTTGCGAAAGGCGATGACTGTTAATCCTGCCTTGAAAGTGTTTGTCGCGAACGGGTATTACGACTTAGCAACACCCTTTTTAGCATCAGAATATACCTTCAGCCACCTCGGACTCGATGCATCCTTGCAGGATAATATCACGATGGCTTACTATCAGGCTGGGCACATGATGTATATTGACCAAACGGAATTACAAAAAATGAAAAGGGATTTGGATGCCTATCTTGATGACGTACTTCCGTAATGCCTGTGTCTTGACCACAAGGTAAATTAAACTATAGTTTGGACAGTTTTTTGTAGCATAGGCTGTTAGCCTGTGGCACATTCCCAGTTGCCATTATTTTTCGGAAGGAATGTCAAATCCGCAACCCCTGTGTCTTAACCGCAAGGTAAATTAAAAACATGAGCTATCAACGCGAATTTGAAGAGCGGTTGAATGTGGCAGTCGTTGGTGTCGGTTCACACGGCTATCGGAATATCTTACCGACGCTAACATTTCTCCCTATTCGATTGAAGGCGTTTTGCGACCTTGACCTTGACCGCGCCCACATTACTGCTGAACAATACGGTGTTAAAGCGTGTTATCCAAGTATGGCGGAGATGTTTCGGAACGAGCAATTGGATGCCATCTTTCTCTGCGCACCGCCACGCCTGCACCCCGAATTGACCTGCGAAGCACTCGACGCAGGGATGCATGTCTGGTTGGAAAAACCGCCCGGAATGTTTGCTGATGAAGTTCGGGAAATGATTCGCCAGCGCAAGGATCACGTTGTCGTTGTCGGATTCAAAAAAGCGTTCATGCCTGCGACACAGAAGATTATTGAAATCTTCGCAACGGAAGAATACGGTCCCTTGAGAAGCCTCTTAGCGGTTTATCCGATGACAATTCCGAGCGAAGGGAAACGTGTACTGCGCGAGAAAGAGCATACGAATTGGCTCCAAAACGGTTGCCACCCGTTATCGTTGATGGTGGCAGTCGGTGGAAAGGTTTCCGCTGTAACCGTCCGTCGAGGACAGCGTGGTGGTGGCGCGTGTATCTTGGAATACGAGAGCGGCGCACTCGGAAACTTCCATCTCGCGGATGGTGCAAGGCACGGGCAACCTTCTGAACTCTATCAATTCTTTGGTGACGGATGCCATGCCGAAATTCGGAACAATAACCGGGTACTCCTGCAGCGCGGCATGCCTTTCAATTATAGCGGTAGTACCAGTTATGTCCCCGAAGGTTTTGAGAGTGGTGCCGTCGTCTGGGAACCGCAATACAGTCTCGGCACGCTCGAAAACAAAGGGCTTTTCGTCCAAGGTTTCTACCAAGAGATGCGATATTTCTGCGATTGCATTCTCGAAGGCAAACCGGCGGAGCAAGGGTCGCTTGAGTTCGCCCTTGAAGTTATGAAGGTCTATGAAGCAGGACTCCGTTCAGAAGGTGAAACCATTGCTGTTCTGTAGAAACTAAAGTCGTTAAAAAGGAAATTAAATGGCAAAAGTATCCCTCAGACCCATTACGCCCGAGAATCTTGATGAATGTATTTCCCTAAAGGTAGCTAATCATCAAAAGGGATTCGTCGCCCCCAATATATACTCCCTTGCCCAGGCATCTGTCAGTCCAACATATCATCCTTGCGGCATCTATGACGCAGATGCCCATTACCAAGCGAATCCATCTATGGTAGGATTTGTAATGTATGGCCTTAGCAATGCCCGCGGCTTCATCTTACGCTTGATGATAGACGAAAAGTTTCAAAGGAGAGGATATGGCAGAGCCGCTATGGTTGAAGTGGTACGCAGATTGAAATTACATCCAGAAGTCGAGCGGATTGCAACGAGCCATGATAGGAAAAATGAGGCTGCCGCGCGACTTTATGAAAGTTTGGGATTCATTGATTGGAAACATGAATCAAGGACGGACGATTCCGGTGAAAGGTATCTGATTCTTCAAGAAGATAATGCCAACTGGACGGAGGAATAAGCGTGGAATATAGACGATTGGGAAAAAGTGGACTCAAAGTATCAGAAATCTGTTTAGGCACCATGACCTTTGGGCACGGGGCTGACGAGGCAGAGTCAAACAGAATGGTAGACCTCGCTTTGGATGCCGGTGTCAACTTCTTTGATACCGCAAATTCTTATGCCGATGGCGAATCCGAAGTCCTCCTCGGTAAAGCACTCAAGGGGCGGCGACGCGATGCCGTTATCGCAACCAAGTTTTTCAACCCGATGGGCACCGGTCCCAATGATTCTGGGATGTCCCGCGCACATATCATGCAGGCGATCGACGATAGCCTCAAACGCCTCCAGATGGATTACGTAGACATCTACTATATTCACCACGTTGATACACAGACACCGTTAGAGGAGATGCTTCGCGCATTGGATGATCTCATCCAACAAGGCAAAGTCCGTTACACCGCGTGTAGCAACTACCAAGCGTGGCGGTTATCCGAAGCGTTATGGCTCAGCGATGTCCACAAGTGGGCACGGTTTGCCTGCTATCAACCGCAATATAGTCTCGTTGTGCGGGATATAGAGCAAGAAATCGTGCCGCTCTGTGAACTTAAAGGGTTAGGCATAGTCGTATGGAGTCCGTTAGCAGGGGGATTTCTTTCTGGAAAATACAAGCCAGGCGAACGTACACAAGGTGGCACTCGGTCAGAGGAAGGATGGGCATATCCACAACGCTATTTCGCTGACAACGCCGATGAGACATTGCAAACACTTTTTGACATTTCTGAAGAACTTGGACATAGCCCCGCACAAGTCGCACTGCGGTGGGTCCTGGAACAACCGGCAATGACTTCAGTGATCGTTGGTGCAAGGCATACTGCGCATCTGCGCGATAATCTCGGAGCAGCTGGATGGCGATTGGAGGGGGACGCACTCCAAAAACTCAACGAAGTCTCACATCTGCCCGACCGCTATCCTGAAGCGATGGAAAAAAATATGCACGAGCGACGCGATAGTGCCGTTAATATACCAAGTTTGTAGAAACAAAAACAACGAACTTTTTCTTTTTCAGATTTGACTAAATAGAAAAGTCTTCAGTTTGCCTCGCAGTGAGAGTTATCAGTTTTCAGTTAAGAGATAGATTTTACAATAACTCTCTTTACAATAACTCTCTTAATGGGCACCTATATCAGGAGGGAGTCATCCATGATGGGAAAGTGGAAAGTTATTACAATTGCTGTAGCAGTTGTGCTCGTTGTAGCAGTCGCGGTCGTTGTCGGGCGCATCGTGTTCGCAACCAAAGATGAAGCCGGCAGCAGCGATGCACACGCGATAAAGACAGCAACCGTTGAACGTGGCAACATTGCAGTCACGATTGACGCAACGGGCACGATTAAGCCGTTGAATATTGTTGAAGTCAGTTCCAAAGCGAGCGGAAAGATTCTGGAACTCAAGGTTGACGCAGGTGATTATGTTCAAAAGGACGACATCATTGCTGTGATTGAGACTACCTACGTCCAGATCAGTTTGGAACAGGCGCAAGCCGATTTACAATCTGCTAAAGCGCGTTTGGAACAGGCGGAAATTGACATCCAGCTCCAGAGAGAGCAGTCCGACATTCAGATCCGGCAGTCACAGGAATCTCTCGCTGAGGCACAGCAACGGCTCATCCAACTCAAGGAAGATATCCGTCTTGAGAAAATAGCCAACCAACGCGGGGTCATGGATGCTGAAAACAGCCTCAAAATCGCTAACATTCGGTATACATTGCTCACCTCCGATGAAGTCCGGGAAGAAAATAAACAGCGCGCACAAGCCTCCCTGGAACAGGACAAGGCAAACTTGGATCTGGTAACCGCAGAGCATGAACGCAATAAGAAGCTTTATGAGAAAGAACTCATCTCGCAGGCTGCCTTAGAGTCTTCACAGGCACAGCTTAAATCGGCGGAGGCGCGGCATCGGTCATCTGCCGAAAACCTGAAATTGGTAAAGAAACCGGCGACTGAGGCAGAACTTGAATTGGGGAAGGCAGATATCAAAAAGGCGGAATTCAACCGCGACCTTGCCAAGGAGCGCGTTGAGGCTGAAGCCTCGCGAGATATGGATATTAAACTTCAGGAACAACGCATCGTACAGGCTGAAGAGTCATTGAAACTCGCACAAGCGAATCGGAAACAAATTACCCGAAAGGAACGCGATATTGAGACCGCACGTTTGGCCGTCAAACGCAATCAAACGCAGCTCGAACTTCGCCAAATTGAGTACGATGATACAGTCATCAAGGCACCCATCTCTGGAACAATCCTTGAGAAAAAGGTTGAAGAAGGACAATTGATTACTTCGCGCCTCTCTTCACTCGCCTCAACTGAAGGGCAGGCAATCGTCACCATGGCAGACCTTGATACCGTCTACGTCGTGACTGAGGTCGATGAAACTGACATCGGCAAAATCCAAATCGGACAACCCGTGACGATTAACGTTGAAGCCTACCCCGATATGCCGTTTCAGGGTGAAGTCTTGAAGATTGCGCCCCAAGGGCAAGTCATTCAGAACGTAACAACATTTGAAGTGACCTCTGAATTGAAAAATGTAGCAGCTACTGGATCACGTCAAGGGATGATGCAAGGGGCAGAAGGTCGGCGAGGCGGCGGTGCCCGACCAGATTTCGCAAATATGACCGATGAACAACGCGAACGTTTCCGCGCAATGCGCCAACAACGCCAAGCAGAAGGAGGTCAGGCTGATGGAGCCCCATCAAGACCGACACCCCAAGAACCACTTCCACAACAACCCGCACAGCAATCAGAAGCATCTGACGTAGCGGAGGCAAAAGAAGAGGCTGATGACGATGATTGGGGTGGACTTTTCGGCGGATTCTTTGAGGAAGCACCAACAGAAGAACCATCGACCCAGGCGCAACCTACAGCGACTGAAGACACAAAGATGCCGTTTCTCAAACCCGGTATGAACGCCAGCGTCCAGATCTCGGCTGTTAACAAAACTGGTATCCTTACTTTGCCAACTGAAGCAGTCCTTGATATGCGAGGCAGGAAAATGGTGAGGATCGTCGATGCAGACGGACAACCCGGACGACCACAGCCCGTTGTAACGGGTGTTAACAGTTATGAGAAGATTGAGGTTATCTCAGGACTCGCCGAAGGTGATGTCGTCGCTATCGGCGGCTTTGAACGCGGCAGCGGTGCTGAAGATTGGCGGCGACGCATGATGCAGAACCCAGCATCTACAATGCGACGTATGGGGGGCGGTGGCGGACCCCGCGGACGATAGACACTATCATTTACGTGTAGGTACACCCAGCTATGATGAACGGAACTGGGCGTAGGAGCGAACGTTATGGGTATTCTTGAAAGTTTTGCAAACGCATTGAGCGCCTTATTGGCAAACAAACTCCGATCTCTATTAACAATGTTAGGCGTAATCATCGGTGTCGGCGCGATTATAACCACCACTTCGATCGGTGAAGGTGCCAAAGCCGATATCACCGAGCGGATTCAGACATTAGGCGCGAACATTCTCGCTGTCCGACCTGGACAAAGTATGTTTCGCGGACGCGGATCTGCTGATGCCCGCAGAACCCTCACTGTCGAAGACATGGAGGCACTACAGGAACGCGGACAAACTTTTAGTTATGTCACGCCAGAAGTGAGCAGCCGCGCACAGGTGAAGTTCCGTAATAAAAATACGAACACAACCATCGTCGGTACCTCTCCAGCATACCTCGTCACAGCGAATTTTACCGTTGAGAAAGGACGATTTTTTACTGAGTATGAGATACGAAAGCGAGACCGCGTCTGTGTGCTCGGTAAGACTGTTGTTGATAATCTCTTTGAAACCGGAGAACCCGTCGGTCAAATAGTCAAAATTAAAAATGTTGGTTTCCACGTTGTAGGTGTTATGAAAGAGAAAGGGGCGAGCGGATGGCGCAACCCCGATGACCAAGTTTTCATCCCCTATTCAACTGCTATGAAGCGCGTTTTCGGAAATGACTATCTATCGAGTATCAGTGTACAAGCGAATAACGACAAACTCATTGCTGCGGCAGAAACCGAGCTAATTGAACTCATCCGAAAGGAACACGAAATCCCTATAAATAAGGAGCCTGATTTTCACATTCGCAACCAAGCGGAGTTCATGGAAACACTTGAAGAATCAAGCCAAACTTTTACCAATATGATTTTGGGGATCGCTGTTGTCTCGCTCGTTGTTGGCGGGATCGGCATTATGAACATTATGCTTGTCTCTGTAACGGAGCGGACGAAAGAGATTGGGCTTAGGAAGGCTGTCGGCGCACAGCGCATCGATATCCTCGCGCAGTTCCTCGTTGAATCTACGACACTCGCGCTCGTTGGCGGTGCCCTCGGTATTGGCGTTGGGATCCTGGGCGCGGAAGGCGTGCCATCGATTTGGGGATGGCGAACCGAAGTCTCTGTGATGTACGCTGTCGTCTCGTTTATCGTCAGTGCGTTGGTAGGGGTCTTTTTTGGCGCGTATCCCGCATGGAAAGCCTCGAAACTTCATCCGATTGATGCACTTAGACACGAATAAAATATCGGCGGTTTTTGCAGCACGCTTTCGCTAAGAATAACCCAAGTTGCTACCTAATAGCTCTTGGATGTTTAAACATAGACGTTTCAAGGAAAACTTTCTCTTTTTACCCCGTAGGGGTGTTATGTCTATAGAAAATTGGACATTCAAGGCACCGCACCCCGTAGGGGTGCTATGTCTCGCATAGGTGACAACTTGCGTTAACCATATAGGCGGGTTGAACTGAAAGTGAAACCTAACTTACAAATTTTCGTAAGTCTATATAGATCACGGTGAACTGAAAGCAGACCCAACTCCCAAATTTTCATAAGGCCTGAAGGAATCACTATGGAAAAAATAGCAGTTATTGCAGGTGTCGGTCCCGGTTTAGGGGCTGCACTCGCACGTAAATTTGTAGAAGAAGGATGTAACGTAGCACTTCTGTCGCGCTCATCTGCCTACATTAAAAACCTATCCACGCGATTGGCAAAATCCGGACGCACAGCCATCCCAATCCCGACAGATATTACCGAACCTGAGCAGGTAGATCAAAGTTTCGATCGTATTCGAGAAGAACTCGGTGACCCGGATATCTTGGTGAATCATGCTGGAAACGCAGCCTGGGGCAGTTTCGCTGACCTTACTCCAGAAGCATTTGAGGGCGCATGGCGCGTCTGTACCCTCGGTGGGTTCCTCTGTTCAAAGCAGGTCGTGCCGGGAATGCTAAAAAAAGGTGGCGGGAACATACTCTTTACAGGGGCAACCTCCGCTGTTCGTGGTAGGGCAGGGGCTTTGGCGTTCAGCAGTGCCAAGTATGCGACGCGAGGCTTAGCATCGGCACTCGCCCGCGAGGTCGGTCCGCACGGCATCCATGTCGCCCATGTTATTATCGACGGTGTTATTGATACACCCGGTGTACGACAACGCTATAAACTCAGTGAAAATGAACCGCTCCTCGAACCCGATGCAATCGCCGACACCTATTGGGCATTAGTGCAACAGGAAAGAAGCGCGTGGACTTTTGAGGTGGATGTCCGTCCCCATAACGAAGAATTTTTTACCTAAATTTTCTCATCACATTACCGTAAGGACCACATCGCGGTAGGCGCGGTTTGTAACCGCGCCGAAACAGAATCTCAATCTAACCTAAAACGTACTTTCGCTTGAGGTGATCGGACACCAACGCGTCGTCTGAAGATGACGCAGCAGCGCCGCTTTCGCCTCTGGTGTCCCGATACGGTAAAGCGCATGCACAGCATCACCACGAATATAGCGGTTCGCGTCAAACAGCATATTCTGTAACCCTTCAACAGCATCCGCAGCGTTATCACCGATTCTCGCTAACGCGAACACCGCATTTCGGCGGACTCCCTCACTCGCATCTTCCAACGCCTTTATAAGACCCGGAACGGCGAGTGAACTCGCTTGACTCGTTGTCCCTAACGCCTCTACCGTGTGTGACCGTACACGACCCGACGCATCAGAGAGTGTCTCAATCAGTGCTGGCACCGCTGGTTGGGCTTTGTTCCCCAAGTCACCGAGTGCCTCTGCTGCATTATCCCGCGTATGTTCACACGAATCTTTCAACGCATCACGTAGGGGTTCAACAGCAGCGGTTCCGACTGCATTGAGCGCATAACAGGCGTTTCGACGCGTCGTCTCCGATTCTTCTTGCAGACACCGCACCAAAGCAGGCACCGCCTTCTCCGCAAATCGGGACAACGCATAAGCCGCTTGCAATCCTGTCGATTCAGACGTACTATTCAGTGCACTGATCAAATCAGACAACGGTTCGCCATTTGATGTCCCGTGTGAGCCATTATCTTCAATCCCTCGATGCCAGTTCCAGAGATGGCGAAACATCTCTTGATGTTCAGCCGGTCCCACGGAAGTCCCGTTTGCCCAGTCTGTTTCCTTATTTGCCCACGTCGGTACTTCTGGTTCTGACATCCGGGCATAGAGGAATTTCATCATATAGCGCCGCTTCTCGCTGCTGTTCGGCATGGCACGGTGCCACAGATCATAGTTTGCGAAAGCAACTGTTCCCGCTTCGCCTATAATAGGTTGTTCCCGCGAGACCCCCGAACCTTCACTTGTACTAAAGTAGTGGCTCATCGGTACCACGCCAGTCGGACCGAGTTCAACAGGAGTATCCTGCGGATAATAGAAGACCAACAGCCTGCGCGTATGGTGCGACCACCGTTTCCCGCCGTCTTGGTGCAGTCCTTGCCCTTTACTCCCGGGCGGATTGTAATGCGGATGCCGGTGCGGCTGCATATAGTGGTCAGCACCCAGCAGACTCGTCAAGGCACCTTCAACGTTTGGATCGTCAAAGACCTGCTGAATCTCCGGTATTCTCGGCAAAAGGTTGTTACCCGGATTCCCTTCCTTATCGAAGACGTCTACAGTCTTTTCATAGACTGCATCGTGAAATTGCGCAGGCAGTTCGGTTGTGACGGTCACGAAACCGTTCGCGATGAAATGCCGCATCTGCGCGTCGCTTAAGAGGTTCACTGCCATTTTTTATTCCTTCCTCTTTTCTCAAACGTGCTATAAATCCTATTCACAACAATCCAGTGATTTTATTATTCCATAAAATCGGACTATTTTTCAAGAAATTCTCCCATCAAATCCCGAATTATGCTAAAATTTAAAATTAAGGCGGATTTCAACGCATAGGATACCAATATTGGAGGTTTCAGAATGGAACGAAGTTTTGAAAAATCGCTCGCGTGGCAGAAGCGCGCCAGAGCCGCACTCGTCGGCGGTGGGCAACCCCATAAACAGAGCCA
Organism: Candidatus Poribacteria bacterium; assembly: GCA_026706025.1. Classification (NCBI taxonomy): domain Bacteria; phylum Candidatus Poribacteria; species Candidatus Poribacteria bacterium. Next base: position 55,059 of record JAPOZO010000034.1, on the reverse strand, counting down.
GCCACCAAGACCGGTTATGATCGCAGGCGCGAAAGGCGCGCATTTTTGGGATGCCGATGGAAACGACTATATCGACTATCTGATGGGATACGGACCCATGATACTTGGGCACGCCTATCCCACTGTGATTGACACGGTTACAAAATACCTCGTTGAACGTGGCAATGTCTACAATTTCGGGCATACGCTTGAAGTAGAACTCGCCGAAAAACTCGTTCAGATTATCCCATCAGCGGACAGAATCGCTTATTTTGTTGGCGGATCCGACGCAACAACCGGTGCGATTAAGTTCGCTCGCGCATATACCGTTAGAGAAAAGGTGATCCGATCCGGTTATCACGGATGGCACGATTGGTGTAGCCACGCACGCGGGCACTTGTCAGGTGCTGCTGCCGCCACACTCAGCGTCGATTTTAACGATCTTGAAGGACTCGCCGACCTCTTTAAAGCGCACCCCGGCGAGATCGCCTGCTTGATTATGGAGCCTTCCGGACAGGACCTGCCTAAGGACGGGTATCTTGAAGAAGCAAAAGCACTCGTCAATGCCAACGGCGCACTGATGATTTTTGATGAGGTCAAAACCGGGTTCCGTTATGCTTTAGGCGGCGCGCAGGAATACTTCGGTGTCACACCAGATATGTCTGTCTTCGGCAAAGCACTCGCAAACGGATTTGCAACGGCTGTCGTCGTTGGAAAAGAAGAAATCATGGATGAAGTGGGCGATGTCTGGGTCGCCGCGACCTTCCACGGAGAGGTATCGCTCGTTGCCGCTGCAATCGCCACAATTGACGAACTCGAAGCCAAAGACGGTGTCGCCTTTATGTGGAAACAGGGACAGAAGTTATTAGATGGCTACAGAGAGATGACAGCACGTCTCGGTATTGACAATGCCCGCATCGGTGGTATCGGACCCATGCCCTACTTCGGTTTGAGCACCGATAGCGATGACGAAAAACAACAACGGTTCCACAAAACCTTCTATGAAGCAACTTTGGATGGTGGTTTATATCTACCAGAAGGACATATTTGGTTCATGTCTATGTCGCATACCGATGAAGATGTTGCGAAGACACTCAGCGTTTCTGAGGACGCACTCAAACGCGCCAAAGCTGCATAGCGGTCAGCAATCAGCAAAAAGAGGCTATTCTTAAACGAAAACCTCTTAAAACTGATCGCTGACGGCTGATGGCTGACAGCCAATACAAAGGAAATCTATTATGGCAGAGGTTACGAACCACACAAAACCGTTTATCGTTGATAAAAACCTCGGCGCAGCACTCGACATTGAGAATGCACAATTAACAAAAACCACCTCCGATGGTACACCTGTTGTCCCACCGACGCAGGAACAGAAGTACCTCTTTGACATGCGCGGTTGGCTCTTGGTTCCGGGTGTCCTGTCTGGTGATGAACTCGCGGAGATGCAAGAATTCGCCTATAAACTCCACCACGAACCGGAGTCGATTCCGAAGCATGAGCGTTCGCCGCTCGGGGGGGGCTTGCAACGCCTCTCTGACCATCCAAACGTCGTCGGTTTCCTTAACGAGTTTCTCGCACATCCCGCGTTATCAAGCCAAGAGTGCTATGGGTTCCGCATGGAATCGTGTCACCTGTTCTATCGCACTGTCGGCGATGCGAAGTTCAATCCCCACAACGGAAACGGCATGCTCCGTTTTCCGGGTGACTCGCACTTCTATCGGTGTATCCCCGGAAAAGGACACAGTGGCTTAACTCGCGTCGTCTGGGAACTGAACCCTGTCAAATATCGGCAAGGCGGAACGCTCTTTATTACAGCGAGCCATAAAGCCGTCTACACAGCACCTGACACCATCCGGAGCCAAGATTCACCGATTTGGGACACTTATGAATGCCCCGCAGGTTCGCTCCTCTTTTTCACCGAGGCGTTGACACATAGCGCGCACACCTGGACGAACGAGGAGAACTATCGCCTCGCTACTTTCAGTTGTTACAACACCGTCAATAGCAAGTGGAGTGCTTGGGGACCGCATCCGAAACTGCTTGAGGAGATGCCCGCCAAACGGCAGACCCTTTTCCGTCCTGTCCGCGCCGCCAATAATTTGATCGGCGATAATTATCGGCATTAAATTAACTCAGGTAGGTTTCATACCGTAAAATGCTGAATATAATTTCAGAAATGGTATAATGTTTTCAGGTTAACGAAGGAATCTCGCGTAAATCCTAATTTTCCTACAACCAAGAGGATTCTCTCATGGCAGAAACTACGAATTACTCAAAACCTTTTATTGTTGATAAAAATCTCGGCGCAGCACTCGATATTGAGAACGCCCAACTCACAGAAACAACTTCTGACGGTACGCCTGTCGTCGCGCCGACCCAAGAACAGAAGTATCTTTTTGATATGCGCGGCTGGCTCTTGGTTCCCGGTGTCCTGTCGGGTGATGAACTCGCGGAGATGCAGGAATTCGGCTATAAACTCCGCCACGAACCGGAGTCAATTCCAGAGCATGAACGCTCTCCGCTCGGTGGTCCCATGCAACGTCTCGCTGATCATCCGAATGTCATCGGCTTTCTCAACGAATTCCTCGCACATCCCGCGTTATCAGGTCAAGAATGCTACGGCTTCCGGATGGAATCCTGTAGCCTGTTCTACCGCACTGTCGGCGATGGAAACTTTGGACCCCACAACGGAAACGGCATGCTCCGTTTTCCCGGTGATTCGCACCTCTATCGCTGCATCCCGGGCAGAGGGTATAGCGGGCTAACCCGCATCGTTTGGGAACTGAATCCTGTCAAATATCGGCAGGGCGGCACGCTCTTTATTACGGCGAGCCATAAAGCCGTCTACACAGCACCCGAAACAATCCGAAGCCAAGATTCGCTTATCTGGGATACGTATGAGTGTCCCGCCGGTTCGCTCCTCTTTTTCACGGAGGCGTTGACACATAGCACCCACACGTGGACAAACGAAGAAAACGACCGCCTCGCGATTTTCAGCTGTTACAACACCGTCAATAGCAAATGGCACGACTGGGATCCGCATCCAAAGCTGCTTGAAGAAATGCCTGCCAAGCGACAGACACTTTTCCGACCCGTCCGTGCCGCCAATAATTTGATCGGCGAAACGTATCGGCATTAGTTAATAGTTTTCAGTTTTCGGTTTGCCTCGCAGTGAGAGTTATTGGAAAGATGGTTATCGGTTATCGGTTGCCTCGCAGTGAGAGTTAATATCTTGTGGCGGTCACAACAAAGGGAACCTTCTACAAGAAACCTCTTAACTGATAACTGATAACTCTCACTGCGAGGCAAACTGAAAACTATTCTTACTGATAGCCGACGGCTGATTGCTGACGGCTAATATAGGAGGCGTTCGTATGCGTCAAATTGGATCAACGCCTGTTACTGCACCGGGTTGGACTGCGAAGCCGAAAGACGGTATTGCTATCGTTGATTGTGATGTTCACCACAATTTTCGTCACCCTACGCAGCTCCTGCCTTACTTATCAAAATTCTATCAGGAACATCTCCTTGATCAGGGCTTGCATCTTGGTGGGTATCCAAACATCCCCATTCGGAGCAACCGCGTTGATCTCAAAGGGCGGGTCGAAGATGCTGTCGAATCGACGCCGAAGAACTCCGGTGGCGACCCCAGAGATTTCAACTTCACATTAGAGTTTCTCCAAGAGGAGCATCTTGATGTCTGGAATATAGATATTGCCCTGCTAACGGGACCGCCTCCGTTCTACGGATATTCTGGGTTACCTGACCCCGATTGGGCGGCTGCGCTCTGCCGCGCCTTTAACGATTGGACAATCGAGCATTGGCTGGAGCGCGACGAACGCGTCATAAATGCAATTCTCATCTCTCCATCCGACCCACCCCAAGCCGTTGAGGAAATCAACAGACTTGCAGATCGGAAGGACACCGCTGCAGTCATGGTCCCAATGGGAACCAGTCGTCCTTTTGGCAACCGTTTCTATCATCCGATCTGGGAAGCGTGTGAAGCGCATGGACTTCCTATCGTATCCCATATCGGCGGTGGGGGCGGCGCGACCCGAAACACGCCAACCCCCGTCGGGCATCCCACCTACTACATGGAATCTCGGATGAGCCGACCGTATGTCGCCAGTTCGCATGCGACATCTCTGATTTGCGAAGGTGTCTTTGAAAAGTTTCCCAACCTCAAGTTCGCACTTATTGAAGCACAACAGATGTGGGCGGTGCCAGTGATGTGGCATCTTGATACCGATTGGAAAGCACTCCGAGACCAGACACCCTGGCTCAAACGCCTGCCGAGCGAGTATTTCCGTGAACACATCCGAATCGGATCACAACCCATGCATGAACCTGAGAAACCGGAACAGATGTACCAGATGTTAGAGATGCTCCATGCGGATGAGACACTCATCTTCTGCTCAGACTTTCCGCATTTCGACTGGAACGACCCAGTAACAGTTTTCCCGAGGCTTCCGGAGGATTTACACCATCGCATCTTTGCCCAAAACGCGCTGGACATCCTTCGATTGGATTTAGAGGAAGCCAACGGATCCCCGAATCCAGTAGCGAATTAACCGAAACACAAAACCGTAGCCTGCATTCTCACTCCGAAGCAGGCGCAGGCGACTCATGAGAAAAGCAGTTGAAGTTTCAAACTCCTGTCATTTCTCCGCAAGGTAAATTAAAAATATGGCACGTGTTGTTGTAGGAAAGGTATCAGAGATTCCACCGGGGAAACGCAAAATTGTCGTGCCGTTCCGTGGCAAGGCAGGCATCGGTGTCTTTAATGTTGATGGCACCTTTTACGCTGTGCGCAACATCTGCCCGCATAAGCGCGGACCCCTATGTACTGGTGAACTGACCGGTAGGTTCGCAGCCAATGCTCCGCCTTCAATTCAGGGGACGATGCCCTCTGTTGACGATTTAGGTGAAGTGCTACGCTGTCCATGGCATCAGTGGACATTTGATATTGCCACCGGACAATGCCTCGTCGATGAATCATTGCGCGTAGCGACTTACCCTGTCAGAGTTGATGGTGATGATGTCGTTGTAGAATATGATGACTAAGTTCATTGAAATAAGTTTTGGATAATAAAATAAAGATGGAAAGGATACTGTTAATAGATTCACGCAGGTTTTTAGGTCCGTAGTACCTATATGTCTATAGAGATTTCTTTGGTCAATTGAAACCCGAGTTGATACCCTGAAGTGGAGACTGAAAACTCGGTTTTTCTCGAATAGGTAGCAACTTAGGTAAATTAGGAAACTTAACTGTGCCAAAAAGCACCCAATATTCCGAAATAGGGGGACCAAATGATTAACAGAACTCTGAGACAAATGCTTGTTTTAGTCGTTATAGCAACTGTTTTAATGGCTACAAACATAGCACACGCGCGTCAAGCGATTACCGATGGGCTGGTGAGTTACTGGTCCTTTAACAAAGCAGCGGTTGAAGGCAAAACGGTTAAAGACGTTTTTAGTGCTAACGATGGAACCATGGATGGAAACGTTGAGGTGGTTAAGGGTAAAGTCGGTGAGGCACTCAAGTTTAGCGGTGGACATGTTGATTGTGGATCGGATAAGAGCCTAACCGATATTGGCGATCAACTTACGTTGGAGATGTGGATAAAGCCTGAAAAACCTGGCTGGGCGATTATCGCAGGCATATCAAGGTCAGGAAATAATTCTTATGTGATTGCATGGTCAGACCAAACCCGGGTTGATTTTAATCTCTGGAACGGTGCCTTAGAGACGTGGCCCTTCCACAGCATAGCACAGCCCGATGTGAATAAATGGCATCACGTCGCTGGTGTTTACGACGGTTCCAAAGCCATAATTTATATTAATGGTGAATTTGATAGTGAGAAAAAATTCGAGGGTGCTATCAAACACAATGGCGAAAATTTTTGGATGGGTGCCAGAAAATCGGATGGGCTGCCTTTCAACGGTCTCCTTGACGAACTGCGCCTCTACAACCGCGGTCTAACGCAAGAAGAGATTGAGAATAATCTTGACGCGGTAGGACTCGCTGTTGAACCGACCCAAAAATTAGCACTCACTTGGGGAATGATAAAAGCTTCAAAGTAAGACGTTCGATGAATGAGCAACAACACTTTTCCATTGAAGAACTCACACCCGACCATCCAGATTGGCAGGAGTTTATCGCGCTCGTCAACGACTTAAACCAAGCAGATTGGGCATTCAATCCCTATTTTGAGCAGTTTTCACGCTATTTTTTAGCGGCAAAACAGGATGGGGTTATCGTCGGATTCCTCATGTTTGTTGTGTGGAACATCGGTCCCAATGATCGCGATCATCCACCTATTCAGATAGATGGAAAAACACTTAGAGAGGCGAAAATTCTTGCCTTTGGCGTGAAAGAAGGCTATCGGCGACAAGGCATCGGCACGGCACTTCAAGAGTATACTATCAAACAAGCGAAGATGTTCGGCTGCTATCAAGTGCGATCCGTCAGCGGCGAGAATCACCCTGAGAACCATTCTCTCAAACTCTCTATGGGGTTTGCCGTAGAACCGATGGAACGTGACGAAAAATGTTTAGCGTTTGTCATGCCTCTTAAATCGCCAGAAAGAAGGTAACTTTCGTGAAGCAGTTAACCGATGCTGAAAAACAGGAACTTGAAACGAAAATTCAAAAAGAAAAGGAACGCCAGCAAGCCCTTCGAGAATCGAATCCCGACCTACCTGAGACCTTTGAAGAGGCATCAGCAAAAACAGGGATTGTCCGGAAGTTTGTGCCAAGGCGGCTCTGGAAATACGGTTTCCTCGGCATCATTCTTTCTCTACTTGCCTTTAGCGTAATAAATCTACTAAGGTCGCGCAATTTTGGTTATGACCAATACGGTGCTCTCGTGATCGGATTCATACTGCTATTCAATCACATCGCTTATTACTTCACAACAAAAGGATGGAAAAGCATCGTGATGAAAACGATCGCATGGGTATGGATAGCATTTGGATTCGCTTACATATTCTGGATATTTAGGTAGGAGCTCTCTTCACTTGACGGACCGTTGTTATGCTTCTTAGACCAACACAATGGCAATAGGGCAATTGGAGAAGATATGGTAAAGACTCTCATGTTAATATTAACCACTGTCTTGATAACTGGCACTGTTCCGTTCGCGGATGCAGCAGCGCAACTAAAATCTGGAGTATATTATATCACGCAGTCGTGGGCACAGGAGGCAGCGTTCAAGCGTCCGTATTACGTCAGTGTCCCCGAAGGTGCGGATCAGCAAAAATTTCCAGTCTTCATTTTTTTACACGGCAATGGTGGAAATGCGAAGGATGCGATGAATGGATTCATGAAGCGGCACCCAACGATAGCGAGCAGATACGTCATGGTGTTTGCTGACGGATACAAGGCGAGTTGGAACATCGTGTCGGAGCGTTCCCAAGCAGACGATCTCGGATTCATCGAAGCAATCGTTAAGAAATTATCCGCGTACAACAACATTCAGAGCGACAATTTCAGCGTCATGGGGAATTCAAATGGTGCCGCTTTGGTGAACCAGTTGGCAATCGAAAGCAAACTACCGAACCTTCGGAATTATGTGAGCGCAGTCAGCCCGTTGAATGTGTATCAGCACGATGGGAAAAATTTCAAAGCCAAAGGTGCCGACAACAACTATCAAGCTGTTGCCACACCGATGACCGGCAAGCGTCTAATGAATATTTCGGGCACCACCGATGAGCTGGTACCTTATCACGGCGGTCCTTCAAAACACATTCCTGCCAAAAGCGGCAAATTGGGCTTCGTTGACGCTGAAGAATCAATTTTTCTCTGGGCGAAACAGATGGGCTACGATGGAGAGAAGTTGTCCAAGCCCAGCAGAATTGATGGCAATCTGGAAATCTTCAGCTACCTCAACGGTGACGTGATTCACTACAAGGTCGTCAACGAAGGGCATGGCGCATCGCGGGCAATCAGCGAGGAAATTCTGATCGAATTCTTGGAAGACAACGGCGAGAGAGAAACACAATGATTAAAGCAGTCCTCTTTGACCTTGATGGCACACTCTGCGACTCCGATACAGCATGGAGCATCGCGCAAAAAGAAATGTTTCAACGCTTATGCAAGCAGTATCCAGATGTTTCGGAAGAGACTGCTACAAACGCATGGAGAACAGTTCACCAGAGGCTCTTCCAACAACTCGGCGCGGGGAAACTTTCTATGGCAGAAGTGAGAGACGCACGGTTCCAGTGCCTATTTGAAGAATTGGGTTTACCCGCAGATAAAGTCATGGAAGAACTCAGCGACTTCTTCTGTGCGCGTTACCTCACAAGTTTACGGCTTTACGAAGATGTCACGGTCCTTGAGAAACTACGCACATACCATGTCGGCATCATTACAAACGGCGCACACGATGAGCATGCCGACAGCCAACTTTCTAAAGTGAAACATCTTGGACTCAGCGCACGTACTCGGTCGCTAACAATTTCCGGTGAAATCGGTGTCAGGAAACCGAATCTCGAAATCTTCAAAGTCGCTTGTGAACGCGCTGATGTCTTACCGAAAGAGGCAGTATACGTCGGGGATTCTGTTCAAAATGACATCGTTGGTGCCAACCGTGCCGGCATGACAAGCATTTTCATCAACCGAAAATCAGAGGTGTTGATACCGGAATCAACAGATGAACAACCAGATTACACAGTCTCAAGTCTGCACGAGGTCTTGTCCTGCGTGGGAAGTATACAGAATAAGAATTGCTGTAGTTGACAACCAAATGAAGAGGTAATTTTCGTGAAGCAATTAACCGATACCGAAAAACAGGAGTTTGAGGCGAAAATTAAAGACGAACGAGAACGCCAACGAACGCTTCGGATGAACCCGAACCGCCCAGCGGTATCGACAGAAGTCGAATTCACATTCAATCTTCTTTGGAGATACGGTTTCCTTGCGCTCATTCTTTGCCTCCTTGTCTTTAACGTGATGCACCTACTAAAGTGGCGAAATTTTGGTTATGACCAATACGGCAACCTCATGATCGCCTTAATGCTTTTATTCAACTACATTGCCTATTCTCTCACGACAAAAGGATGGAAAAGCGTTGTGATAAAAACAGTTGCATGGGTTTGGATAGTACTTATATTCGTCTACCTCTTTTGGATAACTTAAGAGTAGGAGGCTTGGTGAATTTCCGCTTTTACAATTTTCGGAACATAATAGAATCACCATTAATATTAAGTAGGACTTATGCCTTTTGTCAAAATATTACTTGTAAGAGGAAACTCCGATTCCCGATTCTTAACTGACAACTGACAACCGATAACTAATAACTAATCAAATGAAAACGCTATTCATTGATGACCATGATATTGACGAAATCGACAATCTCGCCCGGAAACTGCATCCACTGCAAAAGTTTGAAAAGAACGCTATGCTTCGACCTGAACATCGCTGGGAAAACTGCGGTATTATGATGTGGACAACCCCCGCATGGATACCCGATGAAGCGGTTTTCAAGGTGCTTTACTACGCCAGTGCAGAAGGAGATGATCCAGAGGTCAAACTCGATGTAACCGGCGCGCCGATGGGTGGACGGAGTTTTATCTGCTATGCAACCTCGGAAGACGGTGTGAACTGGGAGAAACCCGCGTTGGGTCTTCAGGATTATGATGCCCTCACATGGCGAGGCACCGCGATTGGCACAGACAACAACATCCTACCCACGGGCGTGCCACTGGCACCGATCTACGACCCTCATGATCCTGATGAACAACGTCGCTATAAAGGGATGGGATGGGGAAAAGGCGGTGGGCTGACACCAGCAGTCTCACCAGACTGCCTGCACTGGACATACCTTGATGTGCCACCTGTGCCAAGCTCGGACGAGGCGCACTTCGGTTATGACGAGGAGAACGGTCTATTTATCGCAACCGTCAAACACGCCGGACCCGATGGCAGATCGCCTTATGGACGTAGCTTCTGTTTGAGTACCAGCGAGGACTTTGAAAACTGGAGCGGGATAGAACTAATTTTTCACGCCGACCAGATTGATCAAGAAAACGGGGAAGAACGGATCCGTAAATTCATTGAGGATCCCGATTATCTTACCCCGATATACAACCGACCTGAAGAATGGCGTACCGACGTTTATAATTTTCCGGTGTTTCGCTATGAGGGATTGTATCTGGGATTACCTGTGATGCACCACTGGACGGGGAAGCACCCGCCACTCTATGAAAACGTAGACAGTCGCAAATCGGTGGAACTATCTTCAAGTCGAGATTTGCGAAAGTGGGAGCGGGTCGCGAACCGCACGCCATTTATCGAGTTATCACCTGTAGGGGATGGCAGTGCTTACGATACAGGGCAGATCTCGGTCGTCAACGGACCTGTCAGACGCAACAATGAACTCTGGTTCTACTACCTTGGTGTTCGGCACCGCAGTCAACCTTTGACGGACATAATGAACAGAAAATACCTCAACAACTTTGCGATGGCACTCGCCAAACTTCGCGTTGACGGTTTTGTGTCGCTTAAGGGCGGCATTGAATGGGGTTCGGTGTTGACGAAACCTATAGTTGTGGAAGGTAGCGAACTGCGCGTTAATGTCGATTCTTGGCGTGGTCGGGTTAAGGTAGAGGTGCTCAATGCCGATGATGGACGACCTGTTCCGGGATACACCTTCGACGAAAGTATCCCCGCGATGATTGATAGTATTGACGAACCAGTACGTTGGAAGGAGAAGGCTAACCTTGCTGAACTTCGTGGCAGGACTGTGCGCCTCCGCTTTTCTATACTCGAGGCAGAAATTTACGCCTTCTGGTTCACTGAGTGATTTGGGACGCTGGGATTATAGTAACGTAGTTCCACATAAGTATTTAAAAATTAAAAGGCAAACCGTTGGTTACATCAAATTAACGTAGATTCACACGAAAAGGAGACAACACTTTATGAAAACAACACTGTATTGCCTGATTACACTTCTTACCTTTTTTGGACAGATCACTTTACCTCACAGTTCTGCACAAATTATAGAGAATTTACCACATAACAGTGTCCGTGTCATTTACTTTTTACCCAAAGACCGCCAACCCCAAGCAGGCATTGATACAAATCTCGATGCTTTAGTAAAAAATATACAGACTTTCTACGCCGACGAGATGGAACGACACGGCTTCGGGAGAAAAACGTTTAGACTTGAAACAGGTAAGACGGGACAGGTGGTGATACATCATGTCAAGGGGAAGTCCTCCAGCTCGCGTTATAATAATAGTATAAGTGTTGCTGTTGAAACAGTTATCCCAGAGATAAAGCAGCGGTATGATACATCAAGTAACACCTATTTGATTGTGGCAGATCTCGGTCAGTCACTCGGCGGGTACGCGTTTCAAGGGTACGCACTCACAACGCCGCGGGGAGATTTTAATGAGCTTAATTGGCAGGAGGCTGGCTACCAATTCATTATGACAGCACACGAACTTGGACATTGCTTTGGATTATATCACGATTTTCGCAACGATGCGTATATCATGTCTTACGGAGGGAGACCCGACACACTCTCTAAATGTGCTGCCGGGTTTTTGGATGTCCATTCCTACTTCAACGTCCGCACGCCACAAGTCAATAATACAGACCGGACAATGCAGATGTTGCCCCCAACTTTAGCATCACCTGACGCAATCCGTCTGCGTTTTAAAACCAATGACCCAAGGGGTTTGCACCAAGTACAGCTGATAATCCGAGTAGACCCGACGGATCCAAACTCAGACTTTGAGTTGAATGGGTGCCACTTTTTTGAAAATGAAAGTAAGACGATTGAATTTGTCAGCACTGAATTAATTATTGAAACTCATGATAAAGTCGAGTTACGTATGATTGATAAAGGTGGTGGTATAACATCACAAACATTTCCGATTGATATTTCCAATATACTGCCGCCTCCTAAAATCGTGTCAATACTCGATCCGAATTTGGAAGCATCTATACGAGAAGCGTTGGGACTAAATAAAAATGATCCTATCTCTCAACGAGCACTGCTAGGCCTCAAAAACTTGAATGCCAGAGATAGACAGATAAAGAACCTCTCCGGGTTAGAGCATGCGACGCAATTGAGGTACTTGTATCTGGGGGATTTTGATGGTAACGATGCTAACAATAACAATGTCAGCGACCTCACGCCCCTGAAAAATCTGACGAAATTAAAACAGTTATGGCTTGGCGATAATAATGTTAGTGACCTCACGCCGCTAAAAAATCTGACAGAATTAGATGACTTAAGTCTCTTCTTGAACAATGTCAGCGACCTCACGCCCCTGAAAAATCTGACGCAATTAAGAGAGTTGAAGCTCGGTAGGAATCCTGTTTCTGACCTCACGCCCCTGAAAAATCTCACTAATTTAGTGCGCTTGTCTCTTTATGTGGTGAACAATGTGAGCGACATTACACCACTGAGAAATATGACGAAGTTGAAGGTTTTGACCGTCTCTTCTAACAATGTCAGGGACATCACATCCCTGAAAAATCTCACGGACTTAGAGCATTTAAACCTGTCCTTCATTGGCAATGTCAGCGACCTCACGCCCCTGAAAAATCTGACGCAATTAAAACACTTGAATCTCAGTAGGAATCAAGTTTCTGATCTAATGCCTCTGGAAAACCTGACGAATTTGGATTATTTAAACCTTTCTCATAACAACGTCAGCAACATCACGCCATTGATAAATCTCACGAACTTAGAGGTGTTACGCCTCGAAGGCAACCCGATTAAGAACCATGCACGACTCCTTACGCTTCTAAAAAAGAAGCCAGATATGAAAATTTATCTCAAAGAAGGGGGCGAACCGCTGCCGGTAACACTGTCCCATTTCCGAGCAGAACGGACACCCGCTGGCGTTGTTCTCAAATGGATTACCGAATCAGAAATAGACAACGCAGGCTTCTATGTCTACCGTAGTCAAGCAAGAAACGGTGAATTCAAAGTCGTCAATCCGACACTCATTCCGGGCGCAGGCACAACCGGTGAACGCCACACCTATATGTGGACGGACACCACCGCTAAACCGAATGTCGTTTACTATTATCGAATAGAGGATGTCTCTCATGCCGGTGTTCGCAAGCAGTTAGCCACAGTTCGTATGAGGGGATTGGTATCCGCGAGTGGGAAACTCACGACAATATGGGTGGATTTGAAAACGAGGTAAGAATCCGCTTCTCAGATGCTTTGATGTCTCATAATTTTTCAGATTTGGGTTAAAATGCTCTGTCTTTTTATATCGAACTCACGTTAGTGGATTTTCTATGTGATACATTGTGAGACAGGAAGACCAGCAAGTTTGGAGACCTTCCAGCGGCGGAGAAATGATAGGTATCCATGACATGACTGACGGGCAATGAAGTGCCCTACTACAAACGGGCTGTTTGTAGATAACGAGCCTTTCGATTCTCTATAAGGAACAATAGAACTATGAATACAACCATCGAAAAGACAGAAGCACTTATACATTCCACACGAGTACTGGATGCAATGTACGAAGACGATCCATATCGACCGCGCTATCACTTCACCCCGCCATTTGGCTGGATGAACGATATTAACGGCTCCATCTTTTGGAAGGGACGCTACCACATCTTCTATCAACACAATCCCGAAGGTGGCTATTGGAAATGGATGCAATGGGGACACGCATCGAGCGTCGATCTCGTGCATTGGGTGCATCATCCGATCGCTTTAACACCGGACCTTAACGGACCCGACCGGGGCGGATGTTTTAGTGGTGGGGCACTCGTAAATCGGGAGGGCATTCCGACGTTCATCTATCACGGAATTCCTGATGGCACGTGTATCGCAACAAGCGATGATGACCTGCTCATTACGTGGGATAAGCATCCCGCCAACCCAGTGATCCCAGTACCAAAACCCGGTGAAAAAGGACACGGCGAATATATTGTATTTGACCCGTGCGCTTGGGTGGAAGGTGATACATATTACGCCCTCATCGGAAACACGATACCGGGACAAATCGGAGATGGCACTGCGCTGTTTAAGTCGTCTAATCTCGTAGACTGGGAATTCGTGCGCTCCTTTTATGAATCACGGCGCCAGTGGACAGACCCAGAAGAAGACTGCGCGGTCCCTGATTTCTATCCGTTGGGCGATAAGCACATGTTACTCTTTTGTAGCCATTGGCAAGGCACGCAGTATTATCTCGGTAGATTTGAAAATGAGCAATATCACGTTGAAAACTATGGACGGATGAGTTGGGAGGGTGGACTGCTCGGTGGACCTCGCTCACTGTTAGACGCGCAAGGTCGCCGTATCTTTTTCGATTGGATCCGCGAAATCCAAGGCGTTGAACAGGAACGCGCTGCCGGTTGGTCAGGTGTCATGACTGTACCACGAATCCTGTCCCTCGCAACCGACGGTAGTTTACAGATTGAACCCGTGCCGGAGTTGGAATGTCTGCGAATGAACCCGAAGGCGCGTGAAAATATCATCTTGAATGCCGATGATGAGATGAACTTAGAAGAGGTTCAGGGAAACTGCCTCGAATTGGTTGTCGAAATTGATCCCAGCAATGCAGCCGAAGTCGGTGTCCAAGTACTCTGCTCACCAGATCAGGCTGAATGCACCGGGGTTCTGTATGTTCCAGCGGAAGAAACATTAAAAATAGACATCAGCCGTTCTACCTTAAACGAAGCCATTCGCTATCCACACTACCGAGACGCAGGCGGCACTGCAAGATTGCCAGAATCAGAGCAGTTCGTTGACTCACAATGTGCCCCGTTTACGCTGAAGGACAACGAAACACTTCAGCTCCGCATCTATGTCGATAAATCTGTGGTTGAAGTGTTTGCAAACGGTAGACAGTGTATTACGCAACGTGTCTACCCAACGCGAGTCGACAGCACCGGTGTAAGATTAGTGAACCGAGGTGGACAGGCACGTTTCCGATCCGTTCAGGCGTGGGAGATGGCACCCGCATTTTGATGGTGGATGGTTCCGGCACTCCAGCGGTGCGCTATATCTAACCCAAGTTGCTACTCTCAAGTTTTGGACGTTTCAAGGAGGGCTTTCAGGCACTTTCCTCACCCGAGAGGGGTGCTATGTCTATAGAAAACGATTGTCGCGTTACAAATATTAACACATCTGCATTTTGAGACAAGGTTGACTTTTACAGCGAAATAGCATATACTCTTGCTAACATTCAAGAATAAATTAGCAATCAGCAATCGGTAATCAGTAATCAGCAAAGAGGTGTTCTTAAAGGATGATCTTTCCTATTGACTGCTGAAAGAATTTTTTGAAAAAATCCACCCTGACTGCTGATGGCTATTCTTGCTGATAGCCATAGAGGTAAACATAATGGCTTATGAAATCCCGAAAACAGTTTTAGGGCGCACAGGTTTGACGGTTACCCGACTCGGTAGTGGGGGCGCGTATTGTGAATCCGTTAACGGTTACCGGAAAGCGATTGATGCCGGTATCAATTATATGGATACGGCACGAGCCTACAGAGATGGCGAGGATGAAAAGGTCATCGGAGCCGCTATAAAAGGACAACGCGATAAACTCATTCTTGCAACGAAAACCGCTCAGCGCGATGCAAAAGGGGCACGGACAGAGCTTGAAACATCTCTACAAATGCTTGGCGTTGATTACATTGACGTTTACCAACTACATCACCTGAACACGCAAGAAGAACGAGACCAAGCATTAGCACCCGGTGGCGCATTGGAGATGGCGCAAAAAGCACAAGATGAAGGGCTTATTCGCTTTATCGGTGTTACCGGACACGATTGGGTACAGATTCAGCACGCTGTCGCCACTGGATTTTTCGACACCGTCCTCTGTTGGTATAATTGCGCAATGAAAACACCGGAAGATACAGTTTTCCCTGCAGCTGACAAACACAATACCGGTGTCGTCATTATGAACGCCTCACGTAACGACAGACTTTTTGGAGACGCTGACGCGCCATCGCCAGAACAATTCTACCGTTATGTGCTCAGCCATAAAAGTGTCCATCTAACCATTATGGGATTGAGAGACGTTGAGCGCTTCCATCGGATTGCAGAGGCACTCTCCAAGCAAGAGACCTTGACATCAGAGGAACAAGCCGACTTGGAAAAATATGGCGCACAGCGGCTCGAAGCAGGTGCCTTGACACCGTAAATCCGATGCTAAAACGCCCTCCTTCGCTGGCGGTGTGTTTTGCTTGGGTTTTCCTCTATAAACCCCGCTTTCTCACGCGTATAGATAATTGAGGGTTTTACTATGACAAACGACTGGAATTTCAATGGATAAAAGCGCACCAGATCAGACGAATGATCGTTCAAAAGAGTCTTATCCGCATGAAAAGCGCAATTTAATTGTATTCGCGCTCAATCAGATTCTGATGCGTCTCGGTTGGATGTTCAAATCCGAGTCTGTGGTCATTCCAGCCTTTATTGATGTCTATACCTCGTCTGGAACTATCCGCGGGTTGCTACCCCTCATTCTACGAATCGGGCAAAGTCTACCCCAGTTTCTGGTGGCACAACGTGTCGCTCGGATGCCCACAAAACGTGGGTTCTTTGTTTTCACCGGTCTCGGTTTTGCGATTCCGTGGTTCATATTGTCCGCAACATTAAGCTTAACGCGTTGGTCAGGGAATGTCATTGTCGCTGTTTTTCTCGCGCTGTGTACCCTGCACTGGCTCGCTGTCGGTTGCAATCATCTGGCGAACGGAACGCTGCAGGGGAAACTTATCAGCCCTGAAAAACGGGGCAGGCTACTCGCCTATTCCAATATCATCGGTTGTACACTTGCGATCGGAGTCGCTTTTTACCTCCTACCGCGTTGGTTTTCTGTGAGTCCACCGCGTTATGCTGTGCTCTTTGGGGCAACGGCTCTCTTCTTCGGGATCGCAGCGGCGGTCAGTTTTGGGTTTAGAGAACTCCCTTCACAGCCAGAAGGGACGGCCCCTTTTTTCAGATTTCTCGGTGATGCACTCCTATCGCTGCGGTACGACAGAAATTTTCGGCGATTTGCAATCGTTATCCTGTTATTTTACTCGATCTGGCCCCTTTTCCCACACTATACCGTTTTCGGGACGCGGACATTAGGACTCGTCCCTTCTGGTTTCGTCACGTTGATAATTGCACAAAACGCGTCCAACGCTATCGGTGCCGGTATCATGGGCAACATCGCAGACCGTTCAGGGAACCGATTTGTCTTGCGTATCCTGATATTCATCAGTGCCTGTATGCCGTTGTTAGCAGTCGGCATTAGTCGGATGCCAACCGGTGCCCAGTTTTATTGGATTATCTTTGCCCTTATGGGATTTACACCCGTCTCAGCCCGCATCGTCACGAATTACACGCTTGAAATCGCGCCACAGGAGAAACACCCGCAATATCTCGGCGTGATGAGTCTTTTTCAAGCAATCCCGCTGTTCGTTTCCCCGCTAATTGGCGCGTTAATCGAAGAATTCGCTTTTGAACCGGTTTTTATCGGCGGCGGTGTGCTTGTTTTGGTAGGATTTTTACTAACCTTCCGATTGGCTGAACCGCGATTTAGCCAAAGTGCCTAAGAATCGGCGTTCTATTACATTTAAAACTTGCGTATTTCCTCTTAAAGTCCCCCTCATAAGGGGGATTTAGGGGGTTTTTCCAGACAAGAAGATGCAGAAAGTTCCCTTGATAAGAGGGATTTAGGGGGTCTTTCAGACAAAAAAACGAAAACTAAATAATTGTATTCATATAAAACCAATGTGAATAGGAGGAACACCATCATGGCAGAGAAGATGTCGTGCCCATTTTGTAGGACCCAAGTTGAATACGCTATCGGAAATTCACCGGATTGGTACCGCGATCCGTCCTTACCCGTCTACCGAATCGATTGTCATGATAAGTGTAGACAGTATTGGCTTGAAGCAATCTCTGATCCGCACCCGCAGATTGATCCCGCCATCCTTGCCTTCTTGGATTCACGCAATAATGAACAGCGAACCTTTATCTCCGAATCAACACGACACGCGTGTGACAGTGGTATTTTGATAGTTTATAACAAAAATATTTTACAATACCTTGTCACCGATTGGCACTATGCAAAAGCGGCTGTTATGTTGTATGCGTTGAATAACGTTTCATTCCAAATCAGTGGTGTCGGATTTGATTTTGCGAATATGTTGTTTTTCTTGCACACTGAGGATACTCGATTCACACTGAGAATCTATCAGGCTGGAACTTCTATTGATAAAATTCAATCTGAAATCTATTGGTTACAAGCACTTTGGAACGAAGCGAGCATCAAAACCCTCTCTCCCGTGCCCGGACGTGATGGCGAAATGATTCAGTGTGCCTCACCAAACGACCTACCGCTGCGCTATGCGACTGTATACGATTGGATCCCCGGTGAGACGCTTCACGGACTCTCCGCAGCAGAAAAAACACCGGAACTGATTCGGGAGCTTGGGATCATGGTGGGGCGCATGCACTCCGTGTCAGAAACATTAGAATTACCGAACTGGTTCACCCGCCCGCGGTACGATACAGACTGGATTACAGCGAAAATTGAAGCAGCACTTGGAAGCGATACGGACACCTCGGCGGCGGAACTTGCGAAACTTACCGCTCTCTCTTCGCGCTTCTCACAATTTGTCACGGAACACGGTGAAGAACGAAACGTTTTTGGACTGATTCACTCGGATCTGGAACCCCATAATATCATTATCTCCGATGGACAACCTTCTCCAATTGACGTGATGGAGTTTGGATTTGGTTATTATCTCTCAGATATTCTGACGCTTTCACGCCATTTCAGTGAAGAGGAACAGACAATTTTCTTTGAGGGTTATCAAGAAATTCGTCCACTCCCGACAAATTACCGTCAACAGTTGGCTCTATTTGAAGAGTTGCGCGTGCTGTAACTTAATAGGTAAGTTTAGTGCTTTGTCCATTTTCAAATTAAAGGTAAATTCAGTTCGTAGTAGGGCATCATTGCCCGTTCAGTGCAGTTCGTAGTAGGGCAATTCTGCGGCGTACTCGCCCAAATGCGAAGTGCATTATTGCCCGTTCAGCAAGGCAGTGCGATAAAATGAAACACGGCCATTGTGATTGACTTACGTTCGCATTTATGATAACATGGCTGCACGAAGGACACAGAATATCTAAGGAACCGATGCATGGAACACCGCTATCTTTTCCTTGATCTGCATCACATCACCCGGATCGAAGGGTTGTATCGCCGGATACACCAGCCGCAACGGCATCCCAATAACCCTGTTCTGCGCGGCGAAAATCCATGGGAGAGTGTCGCATCGCTCTATGGTACAGTGCTTTACGATCCAGAGAATTCATTGTTCAAAATGTGGTATCTCACAGGACCTTATGTGGACGGAATCGTACAGGTCCGTCAACGAAGTGCGCTCGGCAATATAACACTCCTCGCTTATGCCACTTCAACCGATGGGGTGCACTGGGAGAAACCTATCCTAAACCAAGTCGATTTTGAAGGCAGTGTCGAAAACAATCTCGTTGACATCGGACGCACAAACTGCGAAGGCGCAGCTATCATCTACGATGAACGTGAAACCGACCCCGCGCGTCGTTACAAAGGCTTCTATTGGGAACACGGAGGGATTGACACCTTCATTGAATACGAAGGGCGTACGATCTGGGGACGTGGTGAAGGGGACGGTATGTGGATGTCCTTTTCACCCGATGGGGTCCACTGGACGAACTGTGAAACCAATCCCGTTATTCCGATTGATAGCGACACGACCCAATCCTTGGTGTGGGACCCGAAAATACAGAAGTATGTCGTCTTTGGAAGATTCGGGGCAGGTGGACGTAAAATCGCTCGTGCCGAGAGTCCCGACGCAATCAACTTCAGCCGACCCGAACGCGTCTTTGAATGTGATGAAGTTGATGAAGAAGGGACGCAAATTTACGGCATGCCGATCAACATCTACGAAGGCATCTATCTCGGCATGATCTGGGTCTATCGCGAAGGCGTTGATGGCACAATTGACACGTCGCTCGCAACAAGTCGTGATGGTATCAACTGGCAACGCGTCTTGGACCGACAGACTTTCCTGACGCTCGGGCAACCGGGCAGTTGGGAAGACGGCATGACGCGGATTAGCCAAAATTTCATCACACATAACGACCAAATCTATTTTTATTACGGCGGCGTGAACGGACCCCATACTGGCAGAAAATTCAAACAGGTCGAACGGAAGCACAAGTCCATGCTCGGCTTGGCGACTTTACGACGGGACGGATTCGTCTCCCTTGATGCAGGTGAGACGCAAGGATACATGCTGACAAAGCCTTTGACAATTGATGGCGGAGAATTACACCTCAACCTTGATGCAAGTCAAGGCTATGTCATCGTCTCGGTCACCGATGATATTGGGACCCCTTTGAAGAATTACACCTCTCAGCAAATCGTTGGCGATCCGTTGGATGCACCGGTTAAATTCAACAGTCCGTTAGAAGCACTCAAAGGCAAAGAGATACGCCTACGTTTTCAACTCAGAAATGCAAGTCTATATTCCTACTGGTTTGTTTAACTACCATCCATCCTTAAGGAGCAAAAGATGAAACATATCTACCACAAAGAAGATGCAGAAGTCGTCCGCGTTGAAGGTGAGGCACCGCGAACACTCTACACACTCATCCAGCCAAATACAGCGAATACCGAACATTTCGCAATGGGCTTAGAGGAGATTGACCCGAATAGTGAAATTCCTATCCATTCCCACAGCGAAGCCGAAGAGATTATTTTCGTCTATGGTGGACAAGGCAAAGCGTATGTTGGTGATGAAGTTGCCGACCTGAAACCCGGCACAGTCATCTATCTTCCACCGAATGTTGAACACCGATTTGTCAACACAGGCGACGAACCGCTCTGGATTACGTGGACGCTCTCACCCCCCGGTTTTGAGAAGCAAATTCGTAAGGTCGCTGACGGTTCCGCCGGAATGGAAGTTTTTAGCGAGTCTGATTAAAATCGATTTTTGCATAAAATTATGCACCTTTTTTGCCCTTAAAGTGTGTCACTATAAGTGAACCATAAGTGTCAATTTTAGAAAAAAGGCGTGTTTCCTGCACTCAGAAAGCCTTCCGAAACCGAAACCTTTGCATATCAGATATAAACTGTGAGGTGAATGTTCGCTCCTGAGTTCCGTAGGAACGGTATGTTTATAGCAAACCCACAAATATTAAAATCGTTATCTATTTTGGGAAATTGATTTAAAAGTCTCAAAAATTTTTAGGCTTTCCAACGCCAAACATTTCCTCAAGGAGATCTTCATGTTCACAAGAGAAAAATGCTTAAGCGTCGCGTGTGTGCTTTATCTACTATCCTGCACTCTCTACTATCCCGCAATCACCCTCGCCCAAGACGAAAAAGTTGTCGAGCGCTACAAATTAATGCTCAGTCGCAACCCAAAAGAGGGAAGTACGTTCGACCGACTCTACCAATTCTATCTTGAAGGTGATGGCTTAGATGCTATGGTTGCCGATTATCAAGCGGAAGCACAAGCCAAACCTAACGATTCAAACCTCCAACTTATCTTGGGTCATATCCATAAACGCCTCGGAAAAGATGCCGAGACACTTGCTGCATATCAACGTGCCGTTGAACTGGCACCAAACGGTTATTATCCCCATTTCGCATTAGGGCAGATGTACGCAACCCTGCGTCGGCATGAGGACGCAATCCGCGAGTTAACGAAAGCCGCAGAATTATCAGAACAGACACAGACCGCATCTCCTGAAGAATTGATGACGATTTACAAGGCACTCGGACGCGCCTATTTCAGCCGAGACCGCGTAGACGAAGCAATTTCGGCATGGACAAAAATCTCTGAACTGGATCCAGAAAACATTTTTTCCCGCATTGAACTCGCAGACCTCTTCCGAGAACAACAACTCTACGAACAAGCCATCGCGCAACATGAAGCGATTATCGCACTTAAAACCGACGATCCATATCGCGTCTGCTTGAGTCGTCGGGAGATCGGGAATATACACGAGGAAAAGAGTGATTACGAGGCTGCCATTCAAACCTACGAAGCCGCATTGGCGTTGACGGCACCCGGAAACTGGTTACGCAAAGACCTTCAGCATCGCATCATCGGCATTTACGCCGCTGACGGAAACTGGGAAGGCTTAATCACACACTATAAAGAAAAACTTGAAAATACACCAAACGATCCAGAACTCATCGGTTTGCTCGCCGAGGCACATATTGAAAACCAGCAGTTAGACGAGGGCATTGATGCTTATCAGAAGGCACTTGAACTCGCACCGACAGACACTACGCTCCGCTTGAACCTAATCGCTGCACTCCGCAACGCTGAACAGTTTGAAGCAGCGGCTGCAGCTTACGAATCCCTCAGCGAGCAACAACCCGACGATTTCGGTCTCTACCGCGAACTCGGTGAGTTGTATTTACAATTAGATGACGAAGACAAAGCAAGAGCAACCTATCAACGGATGCTCGAACGCGATCCCGATAACGCAAGCACGCACCTTATCCTTGCCGAGATTTACGCCAATCATGAATGGATGGATGATGCCGTCACAGCATATCAAAAGGCGATTTCACTGGCACCCGGGAACCTTGATTACATCGAATATTTCGGCGAATTTTACTTCCGAGAAGGAGATCGGGCAAAAACTTTGGAGACATGGAACAGAATGGTTGCTGGTGATAAGGCAGTCGCCGAAAATTATGACCGTCTCGCGAAGCTCCTTGATAGCAAAGCACGCGTCCTAAACAGCGGCACCGAAGCTATCGCTGCAAGCCGAAAAGCCGCTGAGTTAGCACCCGATGTATACCGTTATCGTGAGGCATTGGCGAAGCGACTTGTGGAGAACAGAGATTATGACGAAGCACTAACGGAATACACTGAAGCCGCGAAACTCGCACCGAACGAATTTTTCGCTGAACAGATGGATAACCAACGCATCGAAATTTATCGGCGACAAGGGACGCTTGTTGAAAAAATTAGTGCGCTGGAAACGGCACTTGAAAAACCAGACATTGCGGCTGCGGATGCTTTCAACCAATACAAGCAGCTCGCTAAGATGTACCTTAAACTCGGCAATACCACCTATGCACTTGAAGTCCTTATGAAAGCAAAGGCTCTTGAATCCAATGACGTTCTTGTTAACCGTTGGATCGCGGAAGTATACACTTTGCAGGGACGGCGTGATGATGCCAACGCTATCTATACCCACCTGATTGAAGTTGACAGCGCAAATGCCCGCGAATACTATACAAACATCGCGCATTCCTATCTCGAAGTCATGGATTTTGATGCCGCTACGGATGCAGCGAAGCAAGCAATTGCCCACAGCCCGCGCAACCCTGAAGGGCATCAGATGCTCGCACTCATCGCGAAGCAGGCGGGAAACTACCAGACGGCTATTGATAGCTTCAAGCAGGCGATTCGGCTTCGACCAGAATCTACTAACATCCGTTCCGAACTTGCTGAAATTTATAAACTTTCAGGAAACCCTCGACAGGCACTTGAACAGTACTGGCGGTGTTGGGAATTGAGTGGAAGCATCAGTGATAAGCTCGCTTTTGTCAAACCGCTTTCTGAGGTATATTACGACTTGGGACGACGCGGCGAGTTGGAAGAAAGATTGAAACAGATGTCGAAAACCAACACATCTGATGTAGGTTCCGTCGTCGCATTGGCGAACCTCTATCAGATGGAGGGCGACTTGCCTAACGCACATTTCCAGCTGGCGCGTGCTTTGGATCGGGAACGCGATAACCCGGATCTCTTGGCACAACTCGTCAAAATCAGCCTTGATCTCGGTGATACACAGGATGCACTCACCTATCAACAGCGACTCGTCAAGGCACAACCGAATCCTATGCATAGGCAACGGCTCGGTGAATTACTATTTGATGTCGGGCGGGAACAAGAGGCGATTCAGGCGTGGACTAAACTTCTCCATACCAAAAATCAACCGTTTGACGCAGAGATTAAACTCGCGACTTTACTGATTCAGCACGGATTGTTAGATGAGGCGATTTCTGTGCTTGATCGGGCAGCAGAAAAGGTAACAGGTCCAAACGCGCATCTTGAATTGTATCAACTGGGTGATGCCTTCGTCGAAATGAACGAATATGACCGGGCACGTCCGCTGTTTCAAAAGGTGCTTGACATGCCTGAACCGACGCAGCATGCAACACAGAACCTAATCACAAATACACCTCACGCGACATCTGGACCTCCCGGAATCAGGACAGATAGATTTGATTTGCCGCGAACGCTCACCTCTCGAATTCAGCGATCCGCATTTCAGATTCAGGGGGGACGGCAAACCCAGTGGATACCGAGGAACTTTGAAGAGGCGCAAGCGGGCGCGCTCGTACAGATAACCACAATCGCGCAACAACAACGAAAATTGGGAGAACTCATCAATCAGGTTGAAGCACAAGTGGATGCCGATCCGAAAAACATAAAGGGCCTCGAAACGTTAACACAAATCTATATCTTAACCGGCAATACCGACAAAACGAATGAAACACTTGAACGGCTAATTGCCGTATCACCCAACGACCCTGTCTATCACGGAACGCGCTTGACTCGATTAATCGGACAAGGCATCAGCTATGAAACGCTGAAAAAATATCTTGATGAAATAACCGCTTTAGCCCCTGACGCACGGCTCTGGTATATCGCACGATATGCAAGTAACTTCTATCGGCACGGACGGAAAGAAGATACCGAGAAACTGGTGGTAGAACTTGTAGATGCAGAAGTGTCTGACCTTAATACAGGCGCGACGATTGTGAGTACGCTCGCACGGATGGGGAAAACAGACGCTGCCGAAAAAATCCTTACACAGATTCAGGTACCAGGGCTTTCAACGCCGCAACGTCAGTCAGCACAAAATACGCAACTGCCAGCAAGCGGCGTAGGGGTTGGGTTCCCCAATCCCTACGCATCACAGCAATGGCGTCAGTATCGGGATATTTATCAAAATCTCGCCACTGCTTATATTCGTGAAGGACAGACCGACAAAGGGATTGCGCTGTTCTGGAACTTCTTTGAACGAACCAAACCGCAAGCGACAAACGCACGGCGCGTCGCAACCTTAGCATACGCAAATCGCTCTTACGCCGGTTACACATCCCTACAGACAAACTATCCATCGCCGACGACTTACTACGATCAAAACCGTTTACAGTTCCTCCAGCGGGTTTTCAGTCAATTGTGGTCCCGCAATCAGCAGGAGGCATTATACAAAAAATTGCAGACTGAATTGGAGAGTGCGACAGGGAGAGACCGGATCTACCCGAGTTTAGCACTCAGTTATTGCTATTGGTGGGCAGGGCAGCGTGACGATGCCCAAGAGGTGCTCTCCGCGCTTCAAAAGGAATTCCCTGAGGATCTCACCCTTAAACTAAACACGATTTTTGCCTCTATCCAAGCAGGACAACACGCCGCAGCATTCAAATTAATTACCGGACTCGCTGAGGCGGATCCAAGAAACCGCAAACAGTACCATGAACTCACACTCCAGCTTGCCGTGCAGACAGGCGATACCGTTGCTGTACGCGAATTGGTGACGAAGGTACTCAATTCACCGAGTGGGACTCGTGAACTTTATCAATTCTCGCGAATCCTCCAACAGAACGGACTCACGCAATACGCAATCGCTATTGCCAAAAAAGCGATGACCTTGGCAATGGGTGAACGTGATCCGAACTTCCTTGTAGATTTAAGCCAACATTTGGATGACTTAGGGCGAGGACAGGATGCCGCACGGATCGCCGCGCGCGCAATGCAGTTCGTCAACCAGCGCGACCGATACGGACGCACATTGTATTCGTGGGACTTTCGACGCGCCGTACAGACCGCCGGGCGTGCAAAAGGGTTGCGAGAACGCGAACCTCTGCTCGTTGCAGCTACCCAGAAAGACCCTAATTCGTTTCAGGCACGCGTCAGATTGGCGACGTTCTATGAACAGACAAATCAGGTGCAAAAAGCAGCCGAAGCATTTGACGCAGCACTTGCCCTGCGTCCTCAAGACACTATGACACGACAGCGATACGCGCAGATGTTAGAGCGCCGCGGCAAGGCGAAGGAGGCTGTAACGCAATACCTGATACTCCTCAAAGAGAATCCGAACGCACTCAGCTACAACTATTATCAGGTCATGCAGACTTTCTTTTCCGCAGGCAAAGTTGATGAACTCGTTTCGCTCGCGAAAGATATGATCGTTCCATCTGTCGGACTGAACTATAGCAACTTTTTCGCAGAAGGCGTGGCACGTCAGTCCCTTGAAAACAATAATCCTAAAGCCGCTATTGAACTCTACGAAAAAATTATTGCCCTGCAGCCAAACAACGCTTCTTCCTATACCGCATTGGCTGCCGCTTATGTCGCCGCAGGTGATCGTGAAAAGGCGATCCAGCTCCTACGCGAAAAACTCAACGCAAAAGATACGACACTCTCGCGAGATCCACACGCACAGGTAGAGATCGTATCAAAACTGACTGAGTTCTACAAAGCATCAGAGCAGATAGCGGAATTGCTAACCGAATATGAAGCAAAACTCGATGAGAAACCCGACGACGCGTTGCTAACTTATCTCGTCGCTTCTATGAAGATTACAGCGGACGACCTTGAAGGAGCAGACGCGCTCGTTGACAAACTCCTTGATGATTCAACACTTGTGGATACACACTGGTTAAACAATCTCGCCGACGCTTACCGAAGCGCGAATGACAGAGATCGGGAACTGCGTTTGCTGGAGTCTACAATCGCAAAAATCAATCATCAAGATACACGGCATCTTACGGAAACCTATCAAAAACTTGGCACGGCTTATGCCAAGAAGGGTGAGAAAGAGAAAGCGCAAGATACATTCCGTAAGATGGGGACCCTCCGCCTACTTCAGAGGCATGGCTCCTATGAGAAAGAGCAAATCGCGAACACGTACCTGCAACACGAAATGTGGGACGATGCTGAGGCACTCTTTACCGAGATCATTAATGACTTCTCAACACAACAGTGGACCCGTGAACAGGCGCAACGACAGTTGATGCAAATCAAGCAGCGACGTGATGGGTTGGCGAAGACAACCCGTACGCCTGAGAAAACGGAAAAGTTTGATGTCGGGATGCAAAGAACGTTAGCACAACAGTACGTCCAACAGAACGAGGTCAAAAAGGCGGTAGAAATTTACGAGAAACTCGCAGAGGTGATGCCGGATGATCTCGAATCACGCGCACAACTCGCAAATCTCTATTCACGTCAAAATAAGCACGATAGGGCGGTAGATACTTGGAACGCCTTACTTGACGAAGATCCCG
Source organism: Candidatus Poribacteria bacterium (assembly GCA_026706025.1). Lineage (NCBI taxonomy): Bacteria > Candidatus Poribacteria > Candidatus Poribacteria bacterium. The sequence continues at coordinate 27,776 of JAPOZO010000034.1, read as the reverse complement.
AAAACACGAAGTATCAGGACGGACTCGTTGATTCTTACCAAGCTGCTGACAAAACCCCCGAAGCACTTGAACTCGCACAGCAATACATTGAGGCGGATACAGAGAACGGTGTTCACTATGCGCGGCTCGCGAAACTTTATGCTGCCGAAGACCGCGTTGACGATGCCATTGAGGCATATAAAAAAGCCGTTGAACGTAATCCCGGTGACGGGCGCGTCTATCGTCAATTGGCACAACTCTACCTTCGGAAGGATGATCTGGATGCCGCAGAGAAGGCATTCAAGGATGCCATCCAATACACAGGACAAGAGTGGGAACGTCGGAGTATAGAACGGCAGCTCATGACCGTCTACAAGCGTCAGGGCAAATTAGAAGAGATGCTAAAGCAGGCGGAAGAGGCTGGCACGATAACGCTTGAGATGCAGCGAAACCGCGCACAAGACTACCGGAACGCCGGTGAATTTCAGAAAGCAATTGAGGCTTATAAGAAAGCCTTGGATATGACCACGCAAAGTTATGAACGCGGGAACATCACCAACGAGTTACTGAAACTATACGTCCAAGTTGGCGATAACGATTTGGCGGTAGAACTCTATGAGAATCAGTCTCAGTCCGGTCCAATGGGTAGTTTCTCTATTAGTTCCAGTTCGTCCGGTTTCAAAATTATGACTGCTGGAGATGAGGCGCGCGAAACCTTGATTAATGCCTATAAAAATCAAGGGAAACTTGGTCAATTGGAAACCATCTTTAACGACAAACTCGAAAAGGACGCACAGAATCCAGCGGTTCTTGAAATGGTTGCTGAAATTTACCGGAATGCACGCGATTATGAAAAGGCGGCAGAAGCATATCAGGCACTTTGCAAAGCACAACCCAGTAACCTCAATAGTTTTTTCTATGCCGCTGCCGCGCTGCAAAAAAGCAACCAACCAGAACTCGCAGAAAAGTTGATCAGTCAAGGTGAGACCGCGGTTTCAACCAATCCGCGCGCGCCATTCGATATCTTTTTACTCATGACACTTGCCTCTATCTGTGCTGAGGGTGAGTTGTACGACTCGGCAGTCAAGTTTGCTGAGGACGCTGTGGCTGCAAGCTCACGGATGGGCGGGGGGCTCTCTTCGCTGAACGAGTATGTATACGAAATCCTCGGGCAGAGTTACCTCGGCGCGAAACGGTATGAAGAAGCCGTTGACGCTTATAAACAGATGGCGAACATTGCCAGATTTGACCAAGGGCGGGAAAGAGCAGAGGCGGCAATACGTCAGGCTTACACTGAAGGGAAACTCTATGAAAAGCAGATTCCCGAGCAGTTACAGAAGATCAAGGAAAACCCTGATGACCTTGACGCACATTTCGCACTTGCTGAAAGTTACGAATTAGGCGATAAGGTTGACGAGGCAATCGCCCAATACCAAAAAATCAGTGAACTTCAACCTGATGATGCACAATGGCACAAAAAGATTGGTGATCTCTATCAAAAGCACCGTCAGACGGAGAAAATTGTTGAAGATACGGCACTGGATTTGGCTGGAAACGGAAGTTTCGTGGAGATTACCGATAGTGCTGCGCTGAACAATATTAGCCAGCAGGTAACCCTGACCGCATGGATCAAACCGATCGAATACCCTAACAGGTATACCCCCATTCTTTATAAGGGGGATGAGCGGACACCCGAAATCAGCAACCGAAGCTACACACTCTGGCTACGGAATGATGGTACAGTCCAATTCGCTGCATCGCCAAGTGGTGAGGCGGAGAGAGGTGTATATTCACCGCCAGGATCGGTTACACTCAACAAGTGGTACCACGTCGCTGGGGTCATTGATGCCCCAAGGAATTTCATTAAACTGTTTATTGATGGGGCTGAAGTCGGGACCCGAGACTTTAGAGGGAATCAGAACATTTATGAGAGCAACCTGCCCGTCCGAATCGGCGGTTCTCATGAAGAAGAGTGGGTAACGCATGCTTCATTTATAGGGCAAATTGATCGGGTCGCTGTCTGGGATGTCGCACTAACAGCGGATGAGATCCGTTCAAATATGAACACTCGATTGAAAGGGGACGAACCCGGCTTAGTCGCTTACTGGGAATTTGACGGAGAAATGGAAGGGCATATCCCTGACGCGTCACCTAACAAAAACAACGGTAGACTGGTCGGGGAGGCTAAACTGGAGCCTTATACCCGTCAGATCGTAGCTGTGGTAGACGCAGAACAGTTGACGCAAGCAGCTGCAGCATATCAAAAAGCGATTCAACTTGAACCGACCTCTTATGAACTGTACAACCTATTGGCACAAACCCACGAGAAAGCAGACCGGTTGTCAGAAGCGGAAACGGTGTATCGTCAGGCATTAGATGCTTCCCTTGAAGAGAGCGAACACAATGCCGTAGTCCGGAGCATCTGGAAGCTTTACGCCGACAAAGATCAGAAAGATAAAGGAATTGCTGTTCTTGAGGAATTAAGACCGAAAATGGGAACAAGTGTTTCTTTACTGGAATTGTTAGGCGATGCCTACAAAGCAGCAGGCGATGCTGAAAAAGCAGATGTGGCATACACCGAGTGGCTAACGATCCAACAGAAAAACGCAAACCGGCGACAAAGTCCCGCTGGTTATCGCAATCTTGCAAGGCAGATTCTTGACAAAGGTATCATGCCGGAAAAAGGATTGGAATACGCTGAACGCGCATCGCAAATGGGGTCCGGGGCAAGCTACACCGAAACGTTGGCGCAGGCGTATGTCGCTAATGACCGGTATGATGAGGCTTTAGTACAGCTCAAACAACGCCTAAACACCATGGAACAGGAGGCGTTTGGACGCTGGTTGTCTTCATGGATTGCTCGGGCAGGTAAGAACGCTACCGACAAAGGACGTTACGTTGAAATGTTGGATGAATTAATGGATACCATGTCTGGCAATCTGGGTATTCAATTAGATATTAATCTTAAGTTGGCGGAGTTCTGCCGTGAAAACGCTATGCCAGAAAAAGCGAAAACGTATGTTCAAAAAACAGGCGTTATCGCTGAAGATTCATGGTTAATCCTCGGTCCCTTTGACAACACCAAAGGTGTTGGTTACGACACGGCGTACATCGCAGAAGAGGCAACACAGATCGACACAACCGCAAAATACGATGGTGTAGACGGACAGATCAGTTGGCAAAGAAGCACCGATGACACACTCAACGGCTTCATTGACCTCGGACAGGATGTCAATTGGCGTGTCGCTTATGCGTTTGTGACCGTTACCTCGCCTGATGAACGCGAAGCACAAATCCGTTTTGATAGCGACGACCAAGGGACAGTCTTTCTAAACGGCGAAGAGGTGTTCACAAATACCGGTGCCCATAGTGTCAGAATTGACCGTTATACGATTCCTGTGACGCTCAAGCCCGGCGAAAATAGCATCCTCGTCAAGGTCTGCAATGAAGAAGTCAATTGGGAATTCTATCTACGGATTACCGACCCAGACGGAAAACCGTTTACAGATCTGAAAATCGGCAGTCCTGACCCTGAACCCCGTTAGTGATAATCTGTCTTCTAAACGCGGTAGGTGTGGTTTCATGAAGATTAATTACTTAAATCGGTAATTCCGAACGTGCGATAAATCGCACTACTACAAGCAGAACCGTTCGTAGTAGGGCAATTCTGCGGCGTATTCGCCCAAATGCGACGTGCATTATTGCCCGTCCCGCACCTACCACTTACTGACCGCTGATAACTGAATGCTGATGGAAACCGAAAACTGAATACCGAAATGAAAACCTGATTAAACTGGTATGGTCAACAGACTTATGGTATAATTTTCTCAAAAAAAATAAGATGACAACCCAACTCGCGTTTGAAGGAGGTTCAAGCGATGTTTAACGTTATTGCCGGTTTGAGTATTGTTGCCCACTTAGCTCTTGTAGGACTACTGCTGTTTTTGTGTTTTCGGACGAAGTCAAAGGGTGTGATACTTATTAGTGCTATACTTCTTACCAATGGGGTTTTCAGTTCAATTTTTAAACACTTTTTTGACCCATATATGGATCAATGGATAGCAGGTGAGATCAGTAATTGGTTGACGCAAAGCATGACTCTCGGAGAATTCGTATTGACAGTTGCCTATATAAAATCCTTCCTGTACAACTCTTTATTTGTGCTCGGTGTCTTTCTAATCTATAGAGAATGGCGACAGGGAAAATTTCGCCTTCCGCAACTTGAACACCAAAAAGAACTCGCGGTATAACCATAGCCTGTTTCATAAATACGGAATTCCCTTTTCCCCAGGTCCGGTAGGTTCGGTTTCCTAACCGAACCGGGCTTCGGCAAGAAATTACCGAATTATAGTAAAACTTAAAATTATATAGACACTTATCCGTTAACAAATATCCGTTCGTAGTAGGGCAATTCATTGCCCGTCGTGTCAAGAAGTGCCCATATATTTTTAGGTTTCACTCTAAATTGTTAACCTTCATGTAACCGAACCGATTGAATTTGAATAAACTGAATGGCGAATTACCAGAAAAATATCCAATCACAGGCGAATCCTACCAACTGGGCCGCAAGCGCGACCTTAGAACGTTTTACCTATAAAGCAGAAACAAACCGCCCATGGAAACCTGAGAAGATTCTTGAACTATTGGAACAGGCACATCAAGCGTTTGAAAGGCTCATGGGACCAGGATTGGGGATTGTGATTGAAGTCGAAGACCGAATCTGTGAACCCAATAACTTAGGTGCGCGCGCCGAGATAAACAAACAGATACATTCCGCTCAAGATTACACCATAGAGGTCAAGTTTATCTGTGAATTTCCGCAGAATTATGGGAACACCGAGCAGGAACGGGATCTCGCATACCACTTTTTTGCCCATGAACTTTTTCACTGCTGGGTTGGTGGAGAGGTATCCACCGATGGTGGACTGATCGTTGAAGCCATTACCCAGTATATGACGGATTGGACGCTTGTCCACTTGGGATGGTGCAGTGAAGACCTACGCATTCGCGGGCGGATCAAGAGTCAACAAATCATAGATAATGCAATCCCACCACACACAACCATCGCCAGATATAAACTCTTTTTCGACCAAATGCACATTGATGCCCCAAAGAAGTTCTTCGATTTCTGTAAAGATTTAGCTGCGTGTTTCCGTCAACAACGCAGTCGAGAAGAAACGGATATATCTCCGGTTTTACAGCGATACTTGGGAACAGCGTTGGAAGAGGATTAGAAAAGTATTCATAGGATTACAATCAAACTTACATCTGAAGGAGGTCTGGCATGGCTTATGTGCTTTATAGTCTAAATCTTGCCACACACTTGGCTCTTATAGGGCTATTGGTATTTTTATGTTTCCGGACGAAATCAAAAGGGTTGGTACTCATTAGTGCGACACTTCTTATATTTCAGATCTTTGATTCCATTTTTGAACAAGTTGTTAAGTCAGATTGGTGGCGATGGGAGCCGGGTAAAGTGATGGACGATGGAATACTCGGTATGAGTGACGTGGAGTTTTTATTGACAGTCGCTATGCTAACACCTTTAGTGTTCAAAGGTTTATGTTTACTCGGTGTTTTTCTAATCTATAAGGAATGGCGACAGGGAAAGTTTAACCAACCATCTGCCTAAATCTGATAGGATGACAATCAAATTTTAGATTCACAGGAGCCTTTAAGCATGTTTGAGAATGTTCTTACTGGTCTAACCTATATTTCAGACGTGGTACTGGCAGGATTTTTGGTGTTTTTATGCCTCCAAACGCGGTCAAAAGGTGTGATCTTCATCACCGCGGTCTTCATCGGATTCAGGTTTCTGAGTCCGATTTTCGATGCAGCGCTCGGCGCAGTCCTCAACGCATATATGGGGAAATGGGAACCGAGTCAAGACATAAGGGGCGTGAAATTGCTACGAAGATTGGATATCTTCATAATAGTTGAGGGTGTAAAATCCATATTATACGTCAATTTGTACCTACTCGGTGCGTTTCTCATCTACAAAGAATGGCGACAGGGAAAGTTCAACTATCCGCCAACCTGAACAACGAGGAGAACTCAAGTCGTAACGAGATCCTTGCTGTCAATAATAATGACTTGTTAGATATTACGACGATTGGATTCCTGTTTTAGCCAGTAACGAATCCCTTTGCCGGCATAAGGCTCGGACGCATGACGTGGAATAACATGCAAATGCGCGTGGAGGACTGTTTGTCCAGCTACAGCACCGCAATTCCAACCGAGATTGTAACCTTGAGGATTGTATTCAGTATCAAGCAGTGCCTTAACCTCCGTAAGAAGTGAAAATGTGGAGGTAATTTCTTCTGTGGTGAGGTCAAATGCTGATTGCCGATGGGCTCTTGGCACAATAATCCCAGAACCTTCCAGAATCGGATGTTTTAGATCAATAAAAAGGCTCAACTCATTTTCAAGTAGAACAGCATTGTCATTGACTTTTGGTGGGCAGAAGGGACAACTCACAATATCGATCTCCTAACAAGCGTTTCCGCTGCACGACTACGAGATAGGTGGGTGTGCGAGGCGTGGTGAACCTCGCACTACCGCATAATTCTCTCTTACGAAGGCATCCACGTCCGTGGTGCTATCCCTTCCACATGCGTTTTCACATCCACAACCGCAGGCTGACCCGAAGCAAACGCCTGATCCAACGCACCCGCAAGTTCACTTGGCTTGTTCACCGTAATCCCGAAGCATCCCATCGACGCCGCCATCTTCGCAAAATCTGCTTCTGGGAACAACCAGAGTTCATCGGAACCCGATGTCCGTCCACCATAAACCGACTCAACGCCACCCTGCTCCTGATTCAACGAGTGATTATTATTCACAACAATAACAGCGTTAATCCCGCACTTCATTGCTGTATCCAATTCCGTCATGTGATACCAGATACCGCCATCACCTGTGAAACAGAGTACGGGTCGATCAGGTTGCGCGCACTTCGCACCCATCGCCGCCGGGACTCCCCATCCCAGCGAACCAGAACACCGTATGAAACTCTGATCCGGATGTTTAAAGTCAATCATTGTCCCAGTCCAGATGCCAGAATGTCCCGTATCGGACACAAGAATCGCATCTGACGGAAGGTAATCTGTCAGTTCACGACAGAGACGTTCCGGTAACATCGGTAACCGCTCCGAATTCACTTTTTCGCTAACACTCTCTTTCCAGTTCTTCACCAATTCCTGCACGCTGCTAACCCATTCTGTCCGTTGTGTTGTGGTGTTTACCGCTGCAAGCATCCGGCGCAGTGTATTCCGCACATCTCCCTGCATCCCCAACTGAATCGGATAATTCCGTCCGAGTTCATCAGGATTAATATCGAGTTGTACAATCGGTGTGCCTTGTGGTGGAATTTTATAGCCACTGGTCACCTGTCCACCGGTATGGCTACCGATAAAGAAGACGAGATCAGCCTCGCAAACCGCTTGGTTCGCACACGCCCGCGAATATGAACCAGGGGTGCCTACCGCCAGAGGATGGTCACTCGGAAACATCGCCTTCGCATTCAAGGAGGTTGCCACCGGGATTGAAAGTTTCTCAGCGAACGCAACAAGTTCTGCGCGTGCGTCTGAAGCCGTTACACCGCCACCTGCCACAATGATAGGGCGTTTCGCTTCCGTGAGAAGTCTGATGGCTTCCGCTACCTTCTCTGCCTCTGCTTCTGGTCGGAAGGGTGGTAATTGGGCAAATGCCTCTTCAATGATTACCTCAAGTTCACCTTCCCGATCAATAACCGACGACCCTGCGATACCTTCAAAGTCGAGGTGAGCAGGTCCCGGTGTCCCTGTTGTCGCGGAACGGAAGGCTTGACGTAGATAGAAGGGAAGCTGCTCTGGTGTCGCAACATAAGCACTATATTTCGTAACAGCGGAAAACGGATTGACGTGATCCACTTCTTGGTAGGCATGTCGCTGTTGGTTGATTTGGTTTTCTTTCCCAGTCAGCGCGACCACTGGTGAACAGGCAAGATAAGCGTCTTGTAATCCCGCTGCAAGGTTAACTGCCCCCACCGATTGTGCCATACACAGGCTCGGCGCGCGGTTCACACGCGCGTAGGCATCCGCCATATACGCTGCCGCTTTCTCGCCGTGCGTCTGAACCCGCTTAATCCCAAGATTTTCCATCTCCATTAAAGCCCGTGGTCCGATGTAGGGCATAAAAAAAACGTGCGTAATCCCATAACCGTGAACAGTTTCAGCAATAAATCGAGCACCCGTCATTTTCGGCATAAATTCTTCTCCTCGTTGTTTCGACGTAACTTACATCACGATATGAAGTCCATTTTACCAATTTTCGGCGTAACTTACAAGTATCAACTTGAGATCAAATAAATTTGATAAGAAATCGCCAAAGATGTTATAATGGCTTTACCATTTTCGCAAACCTATAGACCTCAGAACTAAACCAAGGATTTTCATAGCTGCGGAAACGTCTTCCGCAAGGAGCAACGCACAATGAAAATGTTACTCTTTTTCTTAATGTTCACACTAACGCTCACGATGTTTATTCATAACGGATACACGGAGCCGATAGTCACAGATGGTCTCGTGAGTTATTGGACGTTTGACAAACAAGACATTGCTGGCGGTACAGTCAAAGATGTCTGGGGTGAAAATGATGGTAAGATTGTTGGAGATCCGAAAGTCGTTGATGGACAAGTCGGAGAAGCCCTTGAATTTGACGGCTCTGACGATTATGTGAACTTGACGAACCTCGGCGATTTTGGTGAGAAAGTCGGAGCATCTACGTTTGAAGCATGGGTCAAGACCAGTTTCAAGAAAGACTGGACAACGCTTTTCAAAGTCCTTGACCAAGGGTGTAATATGGCGTGGGCGATTGATGTCAACCGGAGTGCGAAAGCCGGATTCCCGCTCGCTGAGGACATCGTTCACTACTACGTCCGTCAGAAATCGGCGGCGGGCTGCAATGCCATCGTCGTTGAAATTGAGTTTGCACTCTCCGATGGCAAATGGCACCACATCGTTTTCGGAATTGTAGACCCGGGTAAGTCCGATGTCAGCATCTATATGGACGGTGAGCCACAGGAGATTATCGTCGGTGATGCCAAGAAACTTGACACCTTTATTCCGTTTGTGGAACCTGTCTACATAGGCGCGGCGAACAATCGCGGCAACGTTGAGCGACATTTCCCCGGTATCATTGATGAAGTCCGTATTTATGACCGTCCGCTCACCGCAGATGAAGTGACCCGAAATTTTAAGTCGAAGATTGGACTGTCTGTTCAAGCAGCCGAGAAGTTACCTATCGTCTGGGGGAACCTAAAGACAGAATTATAGGAGAAAAAATAAGGGTAGGACTTACGCATTCCCTCTTAAAGTCCCCCTGATAAGGGGGATTTAGGGGGTTAAAAATACGGGATGTATAGGCAGGACTTCACTGCGTGACTTTCGCACACCTAAAGGAGCGGTTACTTATGAAAAGCCTAATTTATCTCCTCGCAATCACGCTAATTATTACCATGTCTTTCCAAAACGGGCATGCACAACCCATCGTAACAGATGGACTCGTCAGTTATTGGACGTTTGACGAACAAGACATTGATGGTTTTACAGCTAAGGATATCTGGGGTGAAAATGATGGTAGAATCGTCGGTAACCCGAAAATCGTTGACGGACAAGTCGGAGAAGCACTCGAATTTGACGGTGCTAACGACTATGTCAACTTGACAAACCTCGGCGATTTTGGAGAGAAAATCGGTACATCTACCTTTGAGGTTTGGATGAAAACCAGTTTTAAAGATAACTGGACAACCCTTTTCAAAGTTCTCGACGAAGGTTGTAACATGGCATGGGCAATTGAACCCAACCGGAGCGCATTAGCAGGATTCCCGTTTGCTGAAGGGGTCATTCACTTTTATGTCCGTCAAAAATCGGCGGCAGGCTGCAATGCTATCCCTGTTGAAATTGAATTTCCGATCTCCGATGGGCAATGGCACCATATCGTTTTCGCAATCGTAGACGCTGGTAAAGCCGAAGTCAGTATTTATATGGACGGTGAGCCACAAGAGATCATCGCCGGCGACGCAAAGGAACTCGACAATTTTGTTCCATTTGTACAACCCATCTTTATCGGCGCGGGGAACAATCGCGGTGCTGTCAGCAGGCATTTCCCCGGTGTCATTGATGAAGTCCGCATTTATGATCGACCCCTAACCGCTCGCGAAGTGACCCGAAACTTTAAATCGAAAATCGGGTTGTCCGTTCAGGCATCCGAGAAACTGCCTATTGTGTGGGCCACCCTCAAAACAACCTTAAAATGATGGACAAAATATCTCTTTGACATACTCCCCCCGCTAAAGCAGGGGGATTCTTAGAAACACCCTGAGCGGGGCAGATCGTGCTATCAACGACCACTGCTTGCGATAGACAAGTCTTCTGTAGCCTCCTGCAACAGGTAATGCCCTAACTGCGTGCTGTAAAGCACCTTACGAAAAGTTTTGAGTCGTTGATTTCAAATGGGATGTGCTTTTAAGCAATCTTTCCCAACTAACGACTGACAAGCATATTTTAGATATTTTTCAGTCGTGTGAGGCTTTTACGTGATTGTCTGAAATATCAAGCAATATACCAATGCATCAGTCACAACCAATGCCGAACACGATGAACATTTTAACATTTTTGGCAATCTTTGTCAAGAAAAAATATAGGCAGCGTCTACATCTCCGACCTACGAGGACGGAGTTTTGACGCTGAAGATTATGATAACGCTGGAATCTGTTATAGTTCAGACACACGTTGTCTCTCCGCAAGATAAATTATAGTAGAACCCGTAATTATTTGCACACTGGAGAGACCATAGGGGTTGGGTAACCCAACCCCTACGAGCGAAAAGTGTAAACTTATTTTCGGATTTTACTATAAAAACCCGTAGCCCGTAATGAAATTATGCCTTAAATGGCATAATTTTGCTTCGCAGTGAGAATGCTTTACATTTGGAGGGCGGATTTCGGGAACGCATCCAATAGTTTAGACGCAGGTTATTTCTCCGCAAGGTAAATTAAAAATATGCTAACACCACACGAAAAATGGTTCTTTGATCACCACGGATTCATTATCCTCCGCAAAGTCGTGCCACCTGAAGATATCGAACGGATGATTGAACTCGGTAACCAGTGGCACGATACGTCCTTGGATGAGCTGCCCGCACCGCTTACCTCTACATCCCGAACCGGTGATCATTCCCCGACAATTGCGCATTGGATCAATCATATCCAATACGGGGATCCAGTGTTCCAACGGCTTGTCCTCAACCGGGAGATTATGCGTGTCATTATTGCCCTGACGCGCGGAACGCCTTGTCTTGTTGATTGTGCCTTAACCAAGAACTACAAAACCTCCGATGACATCCACTTCCATGCCGCCGGTCAAGATTACAGTATAGACGAATCTGGACCTCGGGCAGGTTTCCTCAACGCTGGCACCTCCTTGGTGGATGTCCCACCGGAAACAGGATTCGTCTGTCTGCCCGGAAGCCATAAGCGTAACTTTGAGCCACCCGACGACCTCTCAATTTACGATGGACCCCCAACGGTTATCAACGTTCCTGTCAACGCTGGCGATTGTGTCATCTTTACAGAAGCACTCTATCACGGCGGAAGACGTTGGACAGAATCCTATCCCCGATACACTATTTTTAACCGCTATATTGATAATGCATCACACAATTCCCTGCCCATTGAAAGCCATAAACACCTGATTTCGGATGAGATCTATGAATTGGAACAGCCCGCGGTTCAGGGGCAACGGAAACAGGTCGTAGAACGGATTCTAAGCGAATTAGAGGCACGCTGAGGCACTACGATGCAGACACGCCGGAAGTTACCGCCTTCGCGCCGCAACCGTTGATATGGCAGGACGCACAACAGTCAACGGGAAAACCATCACGATCTCTTAGTCATCGAACCTAAACTTGTGTTATCATCCTCTCTTTGTAGGAGCGAGCTAGGCTCGCGATCTGTGGAAACAAGCTGTGTTCACGATCTGTAGGAGCGAGTGTTTTTGCTTGGGGTGTTTTTGCTTGGGTATTTCTGCGTATTGATAGGGTGTTTCTGCGGATTTCTGCGGATTTCTTGTCGCTCGCGATCTTCCGTTTCAAATTTTCATTAAATCTTGCGTTTTATGCAACCTTTCCACCGCTCACACCTCTCTTAACATTATGAGAGACAACCTGTTTTTAGAGGTGACGTATGAAAAATAACGATGCGCAATTGGTTCAACGGACTTTGGCAGGCGACCAGTCCGCTTTCAGCGCGCTCGTGCGAAGATACCAAAAGCCGGTCCACGCGCTCGTATGGCGGAAAATTGGGGACTTCCATATCGCTGAAGAAATCACGCAAGATATATTCCTCAAAGTTTACAAAAAGCTCCAGGCGCTGAAAAATCCGAATAGGTTTGCGGGATGGCTTTACGTAATTGCAGCTCGCCGATGTTACGCTTGGTGCAAAAAGAAGCGGATTCCAATGAAATCGCTCGATGCGATGTCAACAGAGGAATTGGAGGAATTGGCTTGTGCGCAATACCAAGTTGAACAACAAAAAGAATTCGTCAGTGAAGGGAAACGCGAGGTCGTCAAACGTCTCCTTCAAAAGTTACCGGAGAGTGAACGCACCGTCGTCACGCTCCACTACCTCGGCGATATGACATGCGAAGATATTAGTAAGTTTTTAGGTGTATCGCCGAACACGGTCAAGAGTCGGCTGCATCGCGCTCGTAAGCGATTGAAGAAGGCAGAACATATCATCCACGAAAATTTGGGCGGTTTCCAGTTTACCACGACTTTAACCGAAAATGTTTTGAAAGAAATCGTCCGTATCAAACCAGCACCACCATCAGGCAGTAAGCCGTGGATGCCGTGGGCGGTCGCCGCTTCAACGGCTGCCTTGGTAATACTGCTAATGGGCAACGGCACGCAATACCTACCTCGCTTTCAGCAACCTTATAGTTTCGACGCAACAGCGGAGATGACCGTTGAGCTCGTTGACGCGCCCGTTGTTAATGCTTCAAAGCAGAAACTGAGTCCGAGAAATCAGATCGGAAACACCGATACACCGGGCACGCATAACGGAAACGCGAACCGCGAAACGACAGCATTTCAAGTCATCGCAGATCGATCTGACCAACCTGAGAAACCTACTATAATCAAATCGCGGTGGATGCCGATGGGCGGTCCAGAAGGCACTTCAGGGGGCAGAGTCGGTCTATTTGCGACATCCAACCGAACCCTCTACGCTGTTGCAGCGAGAGGAATCTACCGCTTGACAGAAGATGAAAAGGCTTGGACGTTGATCTGTGAAAGTACCCCGACCCGTCAGTTCCAAACGCCGATGGCAGAGCGGAACGATATACTCTATATTTTGACCGATGATGAATTATTAGCCTCAACCGATGCCGGTGAAACGTGGGATACCGTCGGTCCTCGACCAGAAGGACGGGCTTTTGAATTGCTCATCACGGATGAAATGTTTTACCTCGTTTTTGAAAAACATATCTTTCGGTCTGACGATGCCGGTAAAAGTTGGATACCGATGATGCCAGATTTGCACGCCTATATTATGAAGATGAATGGCAAACCTGACATCTCAGTTTCGGACGCTGTTGCACTTGACAACAGCGTATTCGTCGGGACAAACCGAGGGCTTTATCGTGTTACCACAGATGATTGGGAGTTATTGCCGCTCTACGGTCCTCAATTTATTAATGCGTTGATAGCCACGGAGAGTAAACTCTATGTTGTAGCGGGTCCCGATTTTACAAAACCTACAAGGTTTGAATATCAAGACTTAAATCTTTCAACTGAGATATTAGAGTTTCCACCGAGAATTTTCCGCTCTACCGATCTGGGCAATACTTGGATTGATATTTCACCGGTAGAGGGGAAAGGCACAGGCGGTAGATTATGGATGGAGTTACCACCAACAGATGACGGTTTCCGACTCCAAATGTTCAGTGGTATCCAGTTAGCTGCAGTTGGCGAGAGGCTCGTAGTGATGGGGACACGCGTTTTACTACATTCGTCTGATAGTGGTGATACATGGACAGATGTCGGAAAGGATATCAGCATTGGCAAGAATGCCTTGAGTCAGAGTATCTTCCCCGTTGTCGCGCTGGACGAAAATAACTTTTATACCTCGGATATCTCTGGGGTTGCTCGGTCAACAGACGCAGGTAGATCGTGGCATCCCTTCCTTACTGGAATAGTAAACTCACACGTTCAAAGTCTGGTTCCCCTTAAAAATGCACTTTGTGCCCTCACGCCTGAAGGTATGGTCAAATCAACGGATCTCGGGGAATCGTGGATATCCATTGGCGTAAATGTTCATGACATTGTTGTGGCAGCAGGTAAACTTCAAAAGAAACAAGCAGCTCCAGATTTGCTGAGTTACGCAAAAATCGCGACAGCTAACGATTCACTTTACGTAAGCAACAGTACATCTAATAATGTCGGTTTTTACCACCTTTCTGCTGATGGAGGTATGCTAATGGCTGTCCAAGGAGTGCCCGCATTTGCTGAAAGTACGCTACAAGTTGAATGGATGAAACAGATCAATAATGCGCCTGCTGGACGTCGCCGTAGTGAATTGGGTTACCAAATGAGAATAGATATTCCTAATATCATTGAAGAGCAGCTCACAAATGGTCGGTTTACAATAGCAGATGGAACGGTCTACATGGAATTCCGGCATAAACTCTTCAGATGGCGAAAAGGTGAAGCGCAATGGTTCAATACCGGTATTGAAGATACCACCAAACGCGCCCCGGGGGCAGATACATCTAAAGGTCTCACCCTCGCGGCTTCGCAGAATGTCGTCTATGTCGGTAAACGCGATGGTTCGCTATTTCAATCGTTTGACAGCGGAGAGAGTTGGAAAGAGATTACCGCAGATTTACCCTTCCGTTTCGCATATTTTCAAGAGATAATTTTTGCGGCTGCTACGGTTTATGTCGTAACAGATCAGGGGGTTATGGATTCGCACGACGGTATCAATTGGCACGCACTCACCGATACAGAGGGCAACCGTCCCCTGATTGCTCGGATAGCCGTAGATGGTGATCAGGTCTACGGTGTAACTAACCGAGGCGTTTATCGGATAGACGCGGAGACAGATACATTGATTCGGATTTCATCTAAAGTTCCATACAAAATAACCGCTTTTGCTGTTGATCGTGGCATTTTCTATATCGGCACGCGGCACCGCGGTGTACTCCGCTTACAACTTAACCAACCCTACAATTAATGTTGACAGAGGCCCCTCATGAAATACCTAAAAGAAACATGTTTGCTAATCATCTTGATGTTGCCTGTGACACTCCTTGCAGCACCACATGAACCCTCTCCGGCTGGAGGCGGTTGGCTTGAACTAAATCCCGAACTCCGACGCGTGCAAACTGAAAAACCTTGGTTTCCTGATTATCCAGGTCCGTTAACGATTGAGGCATGGGTATACATAGACAGACCGCCGAGCGTTCGAGATATCCGATCACTAACTGCTGGGGCCCGTGCTGCCTTCTCCATAGTAGGTCAGACAAACCGCTTTACCTGTGCCATTGTTGGTGATGGGTATAAAGCGAGTCCCGCCATTGTCACAAGAGGCGTTGAGGGTGGATCCGGAATAATATGAGGGACACAACCTACCGGGCGGTGGGTCTATTACGTGGCGATAATTGACGGCAGCTCTACTGTCGGATGTGGCGGTTCTATTGCTGGACTCGTCCCTGGGAGTCATCTCGCATCTATGAGTGAACCTCTTCTGATTGGTGGTGTTCCTGTTCTAAAGGAGAGTGGTCTGAAAGCGGTGCCTGCATCTGGCATGTATATAGACGAACTGAGAATCAGCCGTGTTGTGCGTTATGACGAAGGGGTGTATAACACGCCCATTGGCACATTTACTCCAGACGATGACACACTCGGTTTATACCATTTCGATGGAGATTCAACCGAACGCTATGAGGATGCCTCTCCACATCAAATTCCATTGATCCGCGTTAAAAAGAAAACCGAGTCCAGATCAAATCAGTAAGCAGCGGCTTATTGTGCTTTGAAATTTGATACTTGCTAAACAGTCTCTAAAAAATACAAATTTATCTGCTTTTTTCACAAAATGCACGTTTTCTACCGCAAAATTGTGTCTTTAACAGCAGGAAAGGTATGTTCCGTTCTGAAAGTGGAGAATTCATCTCGGATTCAAATGCATTGGTAACCAACATCAAGTAAAAAAGAGGTTTTTGTTTATGATGTATCGATTACACTTCATCGGTTTTCTTCTGCTCGTGACAACATCTCTAATCGGGTGCGGGATTCTCTTTAATGTCAATCGCAATGTCAATCGCGTCATGAGACTTGATCCTGTTATCCTCATACAGGATGATCTCCCGACAATGCGACTCATGGAGAATCTCCGCCTTTATGGATTTCCAGAGGAATCATCTATTATCGTAGGATGTGAACAGCGGTGGAATGTAAATCAACTGATTGTTCGATATTATTTATTTCCCTCCGAGGACACTGCCCAAAAAGTGTGGAAGAATGCGTGGGGATACCGCGTTGCCCGCCCGGCGAAGTTTCATCCCGAGCTACATCCCGAGGATGTCATTGGGGATGCGACATGGCACTACATCCCCAAGAGACAGACGGAAAAGATAAACGATATTGAAATTTTGTTCGTGAAAAACAATGTCGCCGTCCTCGTCATGGCAAAAAATCAACGCCAGTTCGCTCGGGACGTTGCCCGGAAAATTGAAGCCAAAATTGCGGCAGTATTGGAGGAAAAATGAAAACACAGAGTCTCTCAAGGCGGAATACTCCGCTAAGCCTCATCGGTTCTCTTCTGCTCGTGATAATAACGCTGCTCGGATGTAGGGGATTCGTCAATCGTGTCATAGAATCCGATACCGTTCTCCTCACACTGGACGATCTCCATAAGATGGGATTAAGGAAGAGTGGACGTACCAGTAGAAACCTAAATGATCTCTCATCTATAAAGAAATTACCTGTTATCGCAGGATTCGAGCAGGGATGGAGTGGAGGAGATCTGAATATTCAATATTGGTTATTTCATTCCTCGTCTACTGCGAAAAAAGCGGCGGAAGCAGAATGGACATGGCTTTTTGCCGCGGTGCCGAACTTTCACCCCGAGCTAAATCCCGAGGATGTCATTGGGGATGCGACATGGCGCAACATCCACAGGAGTTGGGAGGAATGCGAAAGGGGACCTACTGACATATATTTCGTGAAACACAATCTCTTTGTCAGCGTCAGGACAAACGGACCCCCATCGAATCGACTACAGGACGCCAGGGACATTGCCCGACATATTGAAACCCAAATTGCGGCAGTATTGAAGGAAAAATAAAACACAGACGCTCTCAAAGCGGAATGTGCCGACATGCTAAAAGGAACTGCAAATGTCTATTAAACAATCTCCCATTTTTTTAACGTTGATTCTGGTTTTAATGACCTCTATCCCAAGTACATCTGCCCAAAACTACATCAAATGGCGTTTACCGGCAGGGGCAAAACTCCGACTTGGGAAAGGTACTATAAAGGAAATTCAATTTTCACCAGATGACACCCGGCTTGCTGTAACAACGTCTATCGGCATTTGGCTCTATGATATACAGACGGGAAAAGAAATTGACTTATCCGCAGCGCATACCGGTAGTATTAAGAGTGTGAGTTTTTCGCCGGATGGCAAGGTGCTCGTTAGTGGGAACGCGGACGGTTCGGTTCGGCTCTGGGATGTCGAGACGCGGAATCTCTTGAAAACTCTCACGGGGCATACAGGTAGTGTTTTAAATGTGAGTTTTTCGCCGGATGGTAAGTTACTTGTCAGTGGTGGTGTAGTCGGTTCGATTCGGTTTTGGGATGTTGAGACAGGCAACCTATTGAAATCACTCACGGCGCATAGACATGCTGGCTACATGCCTGTTCATAGTATTTCAAGTGCCGGTTTCTCTCCTGACGGTAAGATGCTCGTTACTGGAAGTTGGGACAAGACAATTCGTTTGTGGGATGTTGAGACGGGCAAGCACTTGAGAACCCTCACGGGGCATATAGGCGGTGTTTTAAATGTGGGTTTTTCGCCTGACGGCAAGACGCTCGCCAGTGCAAGTAGCAACGGGACCATTCGGTTTTGGGATGTTGAGACGGGCAACCTATTGAAATCACTCAAGCGGCATAGGCATCGTGTTTTGAGTGCCAGTTTTTCTCCCGATGGCAAGACGCTCGCCAGTGCAAGTGTGAATGCTAAGGTTCGTTTATGGAATGTTGAGACAGGCAGGCACTTGAGAACCCTCACGGGGCATACAGGTAGTGTTTTAAATGTGAGGTTTTCACCTGACGGTAAGACGCTCACCAGTGCGAGTCTGGACAGGACAGTTCGTTTGTGGGATGTTGAGACAGGCAACCTATTGAAATCCAAATCCCTCACCGGGCATGTGAGTAATGTTAAGAGCGTGAGTTTTTCACCTGACGGCAAGAGGATCGTCAGTGGGAGTTCGGACAGGACGGTTCGTTTATGGGATGCCGAGACAGGCAACCTATTGAAATCACTCACGGAACATAAAAGCGAGGTTACGCGTGTCGATTTCTCTCCAGATGGCAAGAGGGTCCTCAGTGTAAGTCAGGACAAGACGGTTCGTTTATGGGATGCCGAGACAGGCAACCTATTGAAAACCCACAAAGGGCGTAAGTGGCGGGTTTCAAGTGTGAGTTTTTCGCCGGATGGCGAGGTGATTGTCAGTGGCGGTGTCGCGGAAAAGATCGTTATTGGCGATGTGGGCAGAACAGTTCGTTTGTGGGATGCCGAAACGGGTAACCTATTGAAATCTCTCACAGAGCATACGGGGGCGGTTTTGAGTGTGAGTTTTTCGCCGGATGGCAAGATGATCGCCAGTGCGGGTACGGACGGTTCGGTTCGGTGCTGGGATACTGAGACAGGGGACTTGTTGAAAACCCTTACGGGGCATATGGGGAGTGTTTTGAGTGTGAGTTTCTCTCCAGACGGCACGGTACTCGGCAGTAGCAGTGTGGACAGTTCGGTGCGTTTATGGGATGTTGAGACGGGCAAACTATTGAAATCCTTCTCAACCTATACAGGTGAGGTTAAAAGTGTGAGTTTTTTCCCGAATGGCAAGACCCTTGCGAGTGGGAATTCGGATGGTTCGGTTCGGCTCTGGGATGTCGAGACAGGTAACTTATTGAAAACCCTCATGGGGCATATGGGTAGTGTTGAGGGTGTGAGTTTTTCACCTGACGGCAAAACGCTCGTCAGTGGCAGTGTGGATGGAACAATTCTCCTATGGGACACGTCCTCGGTTAAATGATAATTCCTCACACCTATAGTATTGGATTTCGGGTCTAAGTTTCCAGCACACCCTGACGAGATCCATCAACCGAAAGATTGAATCCAAAATTGAGTCAGTATTGGAGAAAAAATGAAAACACAGATTCTCTCAAGACAGAGTATGCCAGTAAGCAGCATCGGTTTTCTGCTGCTCGTGACAATAACCCTAATTGGGTGCGGAATTCTCTTTAATATCAATCGCGTCATGAGACTTGATCCGGTTATTCTCACACAGGACGATCTCCGTATGATGCGACTCACATCGAGTGACCGCCTCCCTGGAAACTCGAAATTATCTATTATCGTAGGATTCGAGCAGCGGTGGAATGAAAGTCAATTGGTTATTCGATATTGGTTATTTGACTCCGCGTACACTGCGAAAAGAGGGGTAGACGCATTGAGTGGCACTATTGCCGCCGAGTTGTACTTTTACCCCCAGCTGAGTCCCGATGCTGTCATCGGAGATGCCACATGGTGCCATCTCAATCAGCACACTGTCAAAATGAGCAGTCCTCTCTTGTTCGTGAAGGACAATGTCGGGGTGCTTGTCATGACAAGCAGGCCATCGTCAAATCAACTCCATTTCGCCCAGAACATTGCCCGAAAGATTGAAGCCAAGATTGCGGCAGTAGTAGAGAAAAAATGAACACGGAGTTCCCAAGAAACTTGATCCGCTTGAAAACGGTTCTATCACACTACGTATCCTTTCCTTTAAGGCCCACCTACAAAACGCTAAATCTATCTGTTTTCAGAGGCACCTTGACCGCTGCCTGCTCATAGAAACCTATGGCTATCTGTTGACAACTATTCCTCAATTTAAATCCTTTCTCAAAAACACCAGAAGTGATATAATAATATATCAAAAGATATTCAGAACAAAACCATCTGGTGCGCTGTCAGATTTATGAATGCTGTACCATAAGGCACTCTAATAGGCGTGCCGAGTTAAACATTAAGACCTTTTTCAGCGTCTTATAGTAAAATCCGAAAATAAGTTTACACTTGTAGCCTAAACTTTTAGTTTGGGTTTCCTTGTAGCATAGGAAACTGTTCCTGTAGCATATAACTTCAAAGTTCACACGACGATACGAGTGTATAAGTAATTACGAAATCTACTATAATAAGATTGCAGATACACGTAACATACACGAGGAGGAACAGAAATTTGCGTTATCAGAAACCGATCTGTTGTCGGTTATTCATTTGTTTTCTTTTAGTTGCCGTTCCTATGTCCGTTGTGGCTGGTGATTGGCCAACGTGGCGAGGACCGAATCAAAACGGCACCTCTCCTGAAACTGGGTTAATCTCAAATTGGTCGGTCGAAGGTGAAAACCTACTTTGGGAAGCAGAATTTATCGGGCGTTCCACACCGATCGTTCTTAACGACAGAGTCTATGTCATCGGGCGTGTCGGCAAAGACATCACCGAACAGGAACGCATCGCCTGTTTCGACGCAGAAACCGGCGAACTGATTTGGAATTATCAATTTAACGTCTTTCACACCACGATCTCCTTCAACCGTGTCGGCTGGACAAGCCTCGCTGGCGACCCCGAAACCGGGAATATCTATGCACACGGTGTCCAAGGGCTCTTCTTCTGCTTTGACAAAGACGGAAATATCGTCTGGTCCCGCTCACTCACGGAGGAGTATGGACGGATATCCGGTTACGGTGGACGTGTACATACGCCTATTATCGCAGGCGACCTTGTCGTTATCAGTTATCTTAACTCAGGATGGGGCGCGCACGCCGCGACACGCCACCGCTACTTCGCTTTCGACAAAGGGACCGGTGAACTGATTTGGATTTCGACCCCCGGTGGTAGACCTTTAGACACGACTTACTCTACACCCGTCGTTGCCAATATCAATGGACAACAACTCATCATCGGTGGTAATGCCGATGGCGGTATCTACGCTATGAAACAGAGTACCGGAGAGATGGTCTGGGGATTTAAATTAAGTCAACGCGGGATCAATACATCCGTCGTCGTTTCAGGCACGAAGGTCTACACCTCGCATAGTGAAGAGAATATAGATAGTACCGAAATGGGACGTGTTGTCTGTATCGATGCAACTGGTTCTGGTGATGTCACCAAAACCCACGAACTCTGGCGGTACGATGCCGTTAACGTCGGATACGCATCCCCTACAATTCACGGCGGACACCTCTATGTCGTGGATAACTCCGCTAATGTTCATGCTGTTAATGCGGATACGGGTGAGTTACTCTGGATGCACAATATCGGTAAAGTTGGTAAAGGTTCACCGGCTTGGGCAGATGGAAAACTCTATGTCACGGAAGTCAACGGCGGATTTGTCATCCTTCAACCCGGCGAAGATAAGTGTGAGACATTAAGCACGCAAGAGATAAGCCGGGCAGACGAAGATCACTACGTCGAAATCTACGGTTCACCCGCTATTGCTGATGGACGTATCTATTTCACTACAGAAGAACGCCTTTACTGTATCGGGAGAAATGAATAATGAGAATTTCTATTTCAATGTCCGCTATACTGATTGTCTGTCTACTTGCCGCTGGTTGTGCCAGCAAAGAGATGGTGCCTAAACCTCTTGAGATGAACACTGCTCCAGCTGTCTCATTGTTGCTTACGCCCGCTGAAAAACTCACATCAGGCGATCCTATTGAATTCAGGGTCATCGGGTTCGATGCAAACGGAAAACAGACGAGCGCAGTCGGCGCTATAGAGTGGATGAAAACTGGATTAACAGGGACACTACAAAACAACACATTCACACCCGATAAAAGTGCAGGGGCGCATGCTGGCACTGTCGCCGTGCAATCCGGTGATATGAAAGCGATGGCTCGCGTCCGCGTTATACCATCGCTCCCGTGGACAGAGGATTTTGAGACGATTGAACTCGAAAAGATACCAACACATTGGATTGGCGCGACCGGCAAATTCTTTGTCCGTGAGAAGGATGGCGGTAAAGTTTTAGTCAAAACACCAGTCCAACGCGGCTTAAACCGCTCTAATGTCTATCTCGGTCCCTCAACAATGAAAAACTATCAAATTCAAGTTGACCTAATGGGCACCAAAGATAAACGCAGACTGCCAGACATGGGCTTAATCGCCAACCGCTACACATTGGATATGCAGGGCAGACACCAACGCCTGCAAATCCGTTCGTGGGCATCAGACTTACGCATGGCGAAAACTATTGACTTTGAATGGGAGACGGATGTCTGGTACACCATGAAGATGATGGTAGAGGTGATAAACGATAAAGCCCTGATTCGAGGAAAGGTATGGCGAACCGGTGAACCTGAGCCTGCAGAATGGACAATCACTGCTGAAGACCCACTACCGAATCGCGAGGGAAGCCCCGGCATCTACGGTTACTCCGCAACTGTTATCTACTACGACAATCTAAAAGTATGGTAAACGAACCACGAATAATATCAAATCATAAGGAGTCGTTCAATTGAAACCGCTTTGGAAATTACGATCTATCTACCTCATAAAACTTGCAGTATTTCTTGCTTTTGCTGTATCCACCGCCTCTGCTGAAAAAGAAATCGCTTTATGGGGTGGAACGTTAAGCCGGAACATGGTCTCTGACGAAAAGAATATCCCAGCAAGTTGGGATCTCGAAACCGGTGAAAATATCAAATGGACCGCAGAACTCGGTTCGCAGAGTTACGCAGGGCCCCTCGTCATTGGCGGAAAGGTCTTTGTTGGAACAAATAACAAAGCACTCTACAACCCGAAACTCACCGGCGACCGCGGGAATCTCATGGCATTTCGCGAATCCGATGGCAAATTCCTATGGCAGTCAACCCACACCAAACTCACCTCTGGTAGAGTCAACGACTGGCCCCTACAAGGAATTTGTTCCACACCGTTTATTGAGGGCGACCGACTCTACTATATCTCTAACCGTTGTGAAGTCGTCTGTGTTGACACTGAAGGTTTCCTTGATGGTGAAAACGACGGTCCCTTTACCAACGAAACCGAAACAAGCGAGATTGATGGCGATATCATCTGGAGTTATGATATGATGGATGAATTGGATGTTTTTCCGCATAATCTCGCCACCTGTTCACCACTCGTTGTCGGTGATCTCCTTTTTCTTGAAACAAGTAACGGTGTTGATGAAGGGCATATCCACATCCCTTCTCCTGATGCCCCATCCTTCATTGCGTTGAATAAAAACACTGGGGAACTCGTCTGGGAAGATGCTTCTCCCGGTGAAGGTATACTACACGGGCAGTGGTCAAACCCCGCTTATGGCGTTATCAAAGGTGTGCCACAGGTTATCATCCCCGGCGGAGACGGCTGGGTCTATGCGTTTGCACCAGAAACCGGCGACATTATCTGGAAGTTTGACTGTAACCCGAAAGCTTCTGTCTGGGAACTCGGTGGACGCGGCACACGCAATAACATCATCTCAACGCCTGTCGTTTATGACGATAAGGTCTTTATCGCTGTTGGACAAGACCCCGAGCACGGTGAAGGTGTAGGACACCTCTGGTGCATCGATGCCTCCCAAACCGGTGATATTACCGAGACCGCTGGAATATGGCACTTCGGGGATGAGCAGTTCAATCGCACGATGTCCACTGTCGCCATTGCCGATGAACTTCTCTACATCGCAGACCTCAGCGGATTTCTCTACTGCTTAGATGTCAACACCGGTGATCTCTACTGGAAGTACGATACCTTTGCCGCTATTTGGGGCTCACCCTATGTTGTAGACGGCAAGGTCTACCTCGGCGACGAAGATGGCGATGTTGTCGTCCTAAAGGCAGGTAAAACGGAACAGTTCCTGTTTGAAATGAATATGGGCAGTGCAGTTTATACGACACCTATGGCAAAAAATGGTGTGCTTTACATCGTAACCCGGAATATGCTCATCGCGATAGAAGAGAAGAAATGAACCTTACCCGAAAAATTACTGAGAACCAAAAAGCACTCGATGCACATGTCCGGGAAATCGTCAAATGGCACTTCAGCCCAAAGACCGGATCTCCTTTCTGGTTGGAATACGCTGAAAATCTCGACTTTGATCCGCGAAAAGAAATAGGCGGTTATGCCGACCTCAAATGCCTCGGACATTTCCAGGATGAATGGCTCCGCGGTGGACCCGTCCGACGCTGGGTACCGAAGGCTTACGCCAAGGAACCGATCTATGTCTTTGAAACCGGCGGCTCAACAGGTGTTCCGAAGTCACGGATTAGCATCCGAGATTTCCATATCGATTATGAGATTTTCAGTAAAACCCTCTCTGACGAAGGTTTTCCACCCGGTAGCGATTGGCTCATGTTAGGTCCAACCGGACCGCGCCGGTTACGGCTCGCTGTCGAGCATCTCGCGCAACATCGTGGCGGTATCTGTTTCCACGTAGATCTCGACCCGCGCTGGGTGAACCAACTCGTGCGTTACGGGAAAAATGAGGAGTTGGACGGGTATAAAAACCATGTGATCTCGCAGGCACTCAACGTACTACGCGCCCATGAAAACGTTCAATGCCTTTTCACCACGCCGAAGCTGCTGGAGGCACTCTGTGAAAAAATTTCCTTGCCAAAAGCCGGTATCAAAGGCATTTTCTGCGGTGGCACCGAGATGGACGCACAGTTCCACCGATTCGCACGTGAAGAACTCGTACCGGGCATTGACTTTATCCCGACCTACGGCAATACACTCATGGGGTTAGCTACCTGCAAACCTTTTGATCCAGCGGATAACTACGCAATTATCTATTATCCGCCATCGCCGCGTGCTGTCATTGAACTCGTTAACCCAGAAAACCCAGAGGAAACTGTTGATTACGGTGAAACTGGGCGCGTCATGCTCACAACCCTAACAAAAGAATTTTTTGTCCCTCGTTTCCTTGAACGGGACGAAGCCGAACGCGCCGAACCGATACCAGAATACCCCTGGGACGGCGTTGAAAACCTCCGTCTCCTCACCGAACTTCAAGAAAGCGTCGTCGTAGGCGTTTACTAATCATTTATGTTGAGTAAAAGCAATGTGAAAGGTTCTAATAGTCTACCTCGAAAAGAATTGAAAAGGAGGCGACAAATATGAAAGCAATTCAGGTTGTTGAAATTCGAGATCCGGTCTACGAAGAGACCTACACTGCCCACATCCAAAAAAACGGTGCCGCGTGGATAGGATGGATACCAGAAGTCCCCGAAGTAGAATGCGAAGAGTACACGAGAGAAGCATTACTAAAAACTCTTGTGAAAGACCTACATGAAGCCTTAGAAGCTGAACAGGAAGCGTGGGAAAAACAGTTTGAGGCGGATGTGAAGGCAGGACATCTGGATTATCTCTCTGAAAAAGCCCTTAAAAATTTTCGAGAGGGCAGGTATTATGAATTGGACAAACTTCAAGAATTGGTAGAAAAAAACAATAAGTAGATTAGAGTTTGTTTTCCATGCAGATTCTAAAGTCTATCTGAAGTTCCGACTCCGTTCAAAATTGTGCCTGAACGACGGGGGCTATATTTTCGAGAAGAACACCAAAACTGGAAAATGAGATTAACTCCCTGCTTAATTTGTGGCTAACTGTGGGAATAAACGCAAACATGGAACACATCCTGAATGAAAATTTTTGGAGGTTTTGCGCGAAACTCCGGCAAGATGTTCAGAGACGGGTCCCTCAGAAATTTGAGTTGCTACGGCAAAATCCAAGACATCCTTCCCTCCATTTTAAAAAAGTTGGAGATCATTGGGCTATTAGAATCTGTAAGGGCTATCGGGCAGTAGCACGTAAAGCAAATAACACCTTCGTCTGGTTTTGGGCAGGCTAGCACGACGAATACATGCGGCGGATCCGGTAACCGAAACACAATCGTTCTTTTACTTCGTGGCGGAAAAAGTTCAAGCTCCGCCATCTTGATTTGAAATGGGGAATTTTGATGACGGGAGATAAAATCGTGGTAGACTTTAGTGATGCTCTCAGCAGTGCAGCAACGGTGCAAGTACAAGCACATCGGGATCCAATTGCGGATGCGACATACAATTTGCACCAACCCACACAAGAAAAGTTTGATCGGCTCAAAGCAAGGTGGCCAGAACCAGTGAACATGGAGTTGGCAGACACCTTAGAGTTGTTTAATTTCAAACCCTTGCACCCACTGAAAAATTACAGCACAGCAGATTTTCAAGTCTTTCTTCCGCCGTCACCCGTCGACATAGGAGATGTTTGGGATATAGATTCAGAAGAGATTCTTCCTTTTCTTCGCCAATTTCACCTGGGGGTAACAACGGAACTTCGGTACTACAGCAAAAAACGTGAAAGGCAAGTCCGAAAAGGCACAAATGGAGCCAAAGCATGTTTAAAAGCAATTTCGCCCGAACATATTGAGATCGCTTTCCGAATTCATGCGTTGTTTATGTTAGATGGCCCCGAGGCACTTTTTATGCCTGCACAATTTGCTGGACACTTGGTAATTAATCGGAACACACGGCGTCTCTATAAGTTTTCACTTTCGCTTCCTTCACGCAATAGCAATGTGGATATTAATGCATTCGGCGTAGCAGACATTGTCTTTGTTCCTCACATGGAACTCTCGGCTTTATCAGACGCACCTATACACGAGATAGCATGGGAAACTACCATTACTGAAGAAGAAACTCGCAAAAAGTTAGCGACTGCATTCTACAAATTCGCTGAAATCGAGTGGACACCGATTGAAGATGTCGTTGAACTCGCGAAAGGAACAAATCGTCCCATCCATGCGTTAGTTTTATTTGGGACACTTGATGACGAATCCTGCTGAGGGACAGGTAAAACTTTGAGAGCGGGTCCGCTCTCCTCAACGAGAGTTATCAAGTTGCTTAACACAAAGTTTGTGAATACATGGGTTTTACTCAAAGAATTACCGGATCTTCAGGACGGTGCCAAAGGAGCTGCTGCAGCTGCCTTAGCCACAAAACTCCAAGAACACTTTGTTTATCCTGTTGATCCCATGATTCTAACACCGGAATTAGCGTTTATCCAGAATCTACCGACAAACGAGTTTATCAAGTCCGTTCCAATCGCTAAAGAACGGAAATCCCAATATCTAACGTGGCTAAAGTCATCTTTAGCGCAAGTAGGGAGATAGACACTCAAAAGGAGCCTGAATATGATAACAAAAATTGAAAAAGCCTTCCGATCCCCCTATGCCGTGCCGAACGGTTTACAAGTTACAGACGACGGTTTATGGATCGTTGACCAGATTACCGATAGAGTCGCCTTAGTTGAAATCACATCAGACCCGGACTATACCGTGCCGAAACTTATCCGCGACATTCCGAGCGAATGCTCCAACACAAGCGGGATGACGTATGGAGATGGCGCGCTCTGGCTGGCTGCAAACGGTTCTGGCGAACGCTGGCGTCCTATCCGGGATACTGATGCCGAGACAGGTGAGGTCTTCAAAGTTGATCCAGCTACTGGCGAAACC